>JADGRS010000401.1 GCA_017880705.1 Burkholderiales bacterium | reverse complement strand
TCACCACCTGGGCGAGTCCGCCGCCGTGATCGCGATGCAGCAGGGCGCGAGCGACTACCTGCCCAAGCGCAACCTCGAGCGCCTTCCCAAGGCGATCGCATTGGCGGTCGACCGATGCAATGCCCGCCGCGAGAAGATCAAGGCGCAGGAATCGTTGCGCGAGAGCGAGGCGCTGCGCCGCGGCATCCTCGACTCGCTCCTGTCGCAGATCGTGCTCGTCGACGGGAAGGGCGTGATCGTGGCGGTCAACAAGGCCTGGGAGAGCTTCGCGCATGCGCGCGGCCTCGAGCCTTCGCTCGCCCTGTCCACGGGCGCGAATTACCTGGATGCGTTGCGCGCGGCCGACGAGCGCGGCGACGAATACGCGGGAGCCCTCGCCGAGGGACTGCGAACCGTCATCGCGCGCGAGAAGAAGCTCTTCTCGATGGAATACCAGGTCACGACCGGATCCGGAACGCGCTGGTATGTCGCGCGGGCCACGCCGCTCGAAGGCAGCGACCAGGCCACCGTCATCTCGCACCGCGACGTCACCGACCGCATGATGAGCCACGTCGCGATCGAGGACGCCAACAAGCGCCTGCGCAACCTCTCCAAGAGGATGCTGGCGATCCAGGAAGAGGAGCGGCGCGCCATCTCGCGGGAGCTCCACGACGACATCGGGCAGACTCTCGCGGCGCTGAAGATCGGGTTGCACCGCCTCACGAATGCTCCGGCCGGGGGACAGCCCGCGCTCGTCGCGGAATGCCTCGGAGCCGCCACCGGGGCCCTCGAGAAGCTGCACCAGCTCGCGATGGAGCTGCGCCCGCCCCAGCTGGACCAGCTGGGACTCAAGGAGGCGCTGGAGTGGCTCGCGGAGCGCCAGAGCGCGGTCTCGGGAATCGTCGTCACCTGCAAGAGCGTGGGCGCCGAGGCACGCGCTCCCGCCTTGATCGAAAGCGCGTGCTACCGCATCGCGCAGGAGGCGCTCAATAACGCGACGAAGCACGCGAAGGCGAAGCAGGTCGCGATCAACATCGAGTCGGACGGCGCGCTTCTCAAGCTCGTGGTGCGCGACGACGGCGTCGGGTTCGACGAGCCTTCCGAGCGGCAGCGCGTGATCCGCTCGGGAAGCATGGGACTCATCGGCATGGAGGAGCGCGCGCAGCTGGCCGGCGGAAGGCTCAAGCTGCGCAGCGTGCCCGGGGCCGGCACCACCGTGAGCGCGATCTTTCCGCTGGTTGAGCGCGAGCGCCACGAGACGAACTCGCAGGTGGCTGTCACCAGCTCGTGAAACCCATCCGCATACTCGTCGCGGATGACCATGCGCTGGTGCTGGCGGGAATTCGCGCGCTTCTCGAGGAAATCGAAGGGGTTTCGGTCGTCGGGGAGGCCCACAACGGCCGCGACGCGGTGGCCATGGCCATTTCCGAGCGGCCCGACCTCGTCGTCATGGACATTTCGATGAAGGAGCTGAACGGCATCGAGGCCACGATGCAGGTCCGTGCCGCCCTTCCCGACACGCAGGTCCTGATCCTTTCGATGCACTCGACCGAGGATTTCGTGCGCCGCGCCCTCAAGGCGGGAGCGTCCGGCTACATCGTCAAGGATTCCGCGCCGCTCGAGTTGAAGATGGCGATCGAGGCCATCATGCGCGGCGAGCACTACATCAGCTCGCGCGTCTCGAAGCACCTCGTCTCGGGGCTGACGGGCGGCGCCGGGCAGGGCGAATCGTCGATCGACTCGCTCACGCCGCGCCAGCGCGAGATCCTGCAGATGATCGCGGAAGGGAAGAGCACGAAGGAGATCGCGTTCGTGCTCAACGTGAGCGGCAAGACCGTGGAGACGCACCGCGCGGCGCTGATGGAGCGCCTGGGCATCCGCGATGTCGCAGGGCTCGTGCTCTACGCGGTGCGCAATCACCTCGTGAGCGTCGACGGCGCCGAAGAATAGCGCCGCGGCTGGGATAATGGGAAAGTCCCATTCGCACCGGCACTGATGCTCGATCCCGAGGAAGAAGTCGCCAGGAAGCTCGACCAGGTCGTCGGCAAGCGCTATGTGCCGGCCGCACGGCAGGGCGTGCTGCGCCGGGCGGGAAGCGCGCTTGCGAGATGGCTGGTGGGGGCGCTGTGCGCGGTCGCGGCCGTGGCGACGATCGTCTGGGTGATCGAATCGCACCGCATGCCGAAGGATGTGCCGCGTCGCGCCGAAATGCCCGTGACGGTGACCATCGTGCCGGCGCCCGCCAAGGCGCCTTGACGAGCGTGGCGCTAGGCGAGGCGGTACGCGGAAAGGTGGGCGGTGCCGACCGAGAAGGCCGCGTAGCGGCCCTTCAACTCCATGCGCAGCCGCTCGACCTTGAGAGTGAGCTCTTCGGGCGCGTCGACGACCTGCTTGAGGTTAGCCTCGAGATCCTGGAGCGTCTCCTCGAGCTCGACGATGCGCGCGTGGTGGGATTGCACCTCGTGCGCGAGCGATTGGCGTTGCCGGTCATCCACGGTAACTACCCACCTGTTGCGATGTAGCCAGTGTCGCGGGGCCGGCGCGGCGTGTCTGTGCAATAGATCACAATGCGGCGCCATCCACGCGTTACGGGCGTCACTGAGCGTCGCGGACTCCCCCGAGATAGCCCTCGAAGACGCATTCCGTGCCGATCTGCTCCATGCGGTATCGCATGGAGAACATGATCTGCGAGACCTGGATCTCGGTCGCGGCGAGGAAGCGGCCTACGTTGTCGTCGCATACGCCGGTGCCCGTTATCATGCCCAGGTGGCCCACCTGGGAGTGGAGCCCCGAGTAGTTGCAGGTATAGCCCTTGCCGACGTCGCGGATCTGCACCTGGCCGGACGCCTGCTCCGAGACCCCGATGGTTGCCGCGGAACCGACCTTGCCGTCGAGGGCCGGGCCGCATCCGCTCCAGACGCCTTGCCTGCCGCCGATGTAGAGCCCGGCGAGGTTGTCCGTGCGCCACGACATGCGCGTGATGTTCTTCGTGATCACTATTCCGCCCACGTTGTACGTGAGCTTCGCGGCGGTCGAGGTCGATGCGTCGAAGGTGAGCTGGCCCACCGGAACGACCGTCACGGACGTGGGATCGAAGGGCGGCTGGAAATAGACGGGGCCCGTGGTCTGGAAGAGTTGTCCGGTGAACAGGCCGCCGCTCCCGTAGGTCACCTGGGGTGCGACGAACCACAGGGGATCCCTGTTGCGGTCGTAGACGAACAGGGTCACGAAGATCGTGTCGCCC
>JADGRS010000400.1 GCA_017880705.1 Burkholderiales bacterium | reverse complement strand
AGCTTCCGCACCTCGTGCTGGCTCTTGCCGCAGAAGGAGCAGTAAAGAAGCTTTTCCCCGCCGACCTTTTCCGTCATGTGCTGCTCGAACTCCCTGTGGCTAAGTCGCCGTCATCTCGTGGCGGTTCTTGTGCACCCGGTCTATCAAACCATACTTTACAGCGTCTTCGGCGCTCATGAAATTGTCGCGATCGGTGTCGCGCTCGATCGCCTCGATCGATTGTCCCGTATGTTGGGCCAGCATTTCGTTCAGCTTGCGTTTCAAATACAACACTTCCTTGGCGTGGATCTCGATGTCCGAGGCCTGGCCGGAGAAGCCGCCCGAGGGCTGGTGGATCATGACGCGCGAATTCGGCAGGCAGAAGCGCTTGCCCTTGGAGCCGGCCGCGAGGAGAAAGGCGCCCATGCTGGCCGCGAGCCCGGTGCAAAGCGTCGATACATCCGGCTTGATGAACTGCATCGTGTCGTAGACGGCCATTCCCGCGGAGACGCTGCCGCCGGGCGAGTTGATGTAGAGGTGGATGTCCTTGTCCGGGTTCTCGCTCTCCAGGAACAGGAGCTGGGCCACGATCAGGTTGGCGTTGCCGTCGTTGATCGGGCCGACGAGGAAAATCACGCGCTCCTTCAGCAGCCGCGAATAGATGTCGTAGGCGCGCTCTCCGCGCCCCGACTGCTCGATCACCATCGGGATGAGGCCGAGGCCCTCGGCCTCTTCGTATTCTTCGCTTTGCTGGTGCTTGATGAACATTGGCTATTCCTTCTTGGTCCCCATCAGGTCGTCGAACGCGGTCTTCTCGTCGACCACCTTCATATTCCCTAAAGCCCATTCTACGACGTTGTCCTCCATCACGAGCGCCTCGACCTCGGCCAGGCGCGCCGGCTCGCCGTAGTACCAGCGCACCAGCTGCTCGGGCTGCTCGAAGCTCTGCGCGTGCTCCTCGATCACCTTGCGCACCTGGTCGGGCCTTGCCTGGAGCTCGTGCTTCTTGACGAGCTCGGCCACGAGGAGGCCCACCTTGATGCGGCGCGCCGCGCGATCGGTGAAAAGATCGGGGGGAAGCGTCAGGTCCTGGGTGGTCATGCCGCGCTGCTTCAGGTCCTCGACCGCCTGCTGCTGCATGCGCTGGATCTCGGATTCGAGGAGCGCGCGCGGCACCTCGAAGGTGGCGACGTCGTGCAGCTCGTCCATCACCTGCTCCTTCACCTTCGATTTGATGCGCTTGGCGACTTCCTTGTCGATGTTCTCGCGGACTTCCTTTCTCAGGCGCTCGACGTCGCCGGTCTCCACGCCCAGCTGCTTCGCGAACTCGGCATCGAGCGCCGGCAGGCGGGGCTGCGCCACCTGGTTCACGGTCACCGTGAAATCCGCGGTCTTGCCGCGCACGCGCTCGTCGTAGTCTTGCGGGAAAGTGATCGGGAAGGTCTTCTGCTCGCTCGCCGTCATTCCGATGAGCGCGGCTTCGAACGCGGGAAGCATGCGCCCTTCGCCGAGGGTCACGGTGAAGTTCGAGGCCTTGTTGCCCTCGAACGGCTGGCCCGCGATGAGGCCTTCGAAATCGATGTTGACAAGGTCGGCGTTCGCCGCGGCGCGATCGACGTTGTCGTATTTCGCGCGCTGCCTGCGAAGCGTCTCGAGCGTCTTGGCGACGTCGGCATCGGTCACCTCCGTCACGGGGCGCTTCACCTGGCGCGACGAGATGTCGCCCACCGTGACCTCGGGATACACCTCGAAGGTCGCCGTGTATTCCACCGCCGTCGCCCCCTGCGGGGCCTGCACCGGCTGGAACTTGGGGTAACCGGCGACGCGGTAGTTCTGTCCCTTCACCGCTTCGTCGAAGCGCTTGAAGACGGTGTCGGTCACGACTTCCTGGCGCACCTGGAAGCCGTACTGGCGCTCGACCATCTTGAAGGGCACCTTGCCCGGCCGGAAGCCCTGCATCGTCACCGTGCGCGCGAGCTTCTTCAGGCGCGTCGCGATCTCGGCCTCGATCTGCTCGATGGGCACCGTGACCGTGATGTTGCGTTCCAGCGACTTGGCTGTGTTCTCGACTGCCTGCTGCATTGCCATTTTCCTTGTTGGATACGAAAACTGGTGTCAGAGACCAGTTTTCCAGACGGCGAAAATTGGTCTCTGACACCAGTTCTTGATGTGACGTGACCTGGTGCGAAAGGAGGGAGTCGAACCCACATGCCTTTCGGCGCTGGAACCTAAATCCAGTGCGTCTACCAATTCCGCCACTTTCGCGGTCGTCGAATTATAACCGAAAAAGGGGCCTGCCGATTTCCCCAACGCCGGCCCGTTCAGTCGATATAATCTTGAAAATTCAAGCGTTTCCGCCACCCCTTGGGCGTCGATCACTACGAGAACTTTCCGGTTGCATCGGTGCTCCTGCCCCGGCGGATGCGTGCGCCGATCGAGGCGATTTACGGCTTCGCGCGCAGCGCCGACGACATCGCGGACGAGGGAGACGCCGCGGACGCGGACCGGCTCGCGGAGCTCGACCGCTATCGGCGAGCGCTCGACGCGATCGAAGCGGGACGCACGCCCGATGCGCAGTTCGATCGAATCGCCGATGCAATTCGCGCGCACGAGTTGCCCGTGCAACTGCTTCGCGATTTGATCGACGCGTTCGCGCAGGACGTGGTGAAGAAGCGTTACGCCGATTTCGCGGAACTGATGGACTACTCGCGCCGCTCCGCGAATCCCGTCGGGCGCCTGGTCCTGCATGTCTTCGAGCGCGTCGAAGGGCGGCACATCGCGCCGGTCTCCCCCTCCTCGCTCAAGCTCTCCGACCTCATCTGCTCGGCGCTGCAGTTCATCAACTTCTGGCAGGACGTCGCGGTCGATTGGAAGAAGGGGCGCGTCTACATTCCACAAGGGGATCTCGCGCGGTTCGGGGTCTCGGACGCCGATATCGCGAACGCGAACGCGAACGCGAAATGGCGCGAGTTGATGGCGTTCGAATGCGCGCGCGCTCGCGGGATGCTCGCCGAGGGCTCGGCGCTCGGGCGCGAGCTTCCCGGAAAGCTGGGGCTCGAGATTCGCGCCACGGTCGCGGGGGGCACCGCGATACTCGATAAAATCGACGCGGTGCGGGGCGACGTGTTCCGGCATCGGCCCACGCTCGGAAAATTCGATTGGATCAAAATCATCGGGAAAATGGTGTCAGGTACGAATTTTCCAGGACGGAGTCCTTCCTCGAAAAATCGTACCTGACACCATTTTC
>JADGRS010000399.1 GCA_017880705.1 Burkholderiales bacterium | reverse complement strand
GCAGCATCGGCTCGACGCGAAAGAGCTTCGCGTCGTCGGGGTCCACGGTCACTTTCTCCCAGCCGACAAAGGGGCTTCCGTAGGTTTCCAGCCGCGCGGGATTCGCGACCGGCTGCCCGGACGCGTCGACGAAGGGCGTGTCGAATCGGTAGATGTGGGTGTCGCCGTGCACGAACAGGATGGGCTTGCGAAGGCGCGCCGCCGCCGCGGTCATCTCGCGCAGGAAAGGCGCGAACTCCTTGCTCACCCACGGATTCGCCTGCGTCGCGACCACCAGCCCGCGGGTATCGTCCGCTTCGCTCTCGCTCACCGCGCGCTCCAGCCATGCTCGATTGGCGATCGTCCGCGAGCGCGCCTCGGCGTCGGTCGCGGGACCGTGGCCCACGTCGTTGTCGGGCCCGGGAAAGTTGAGCGTGACGAAGCGAACGCTCTTGTGGGTCCACATGCGGTTCTCGGGGTGATCGCCCTGAAACGCGGTGTCGATGCGTCTCGCGCCGAGCGACTGGCCATCGGAGAAGAACACTTCGCGCAGCTTCGCGAGCCGCTCGAGGGGATCGGCGCCGCCGTTGGAGGGGCGGCGGCAGTCGGTCCATTCGTTGTCGCCCGGCGTGTAGATGAAGGGATGCTTCGAGAGGTTGAATTGGGCCCGGCGCTTCTCGAAGAGCTCGTCGTTGCATCGCGAGTTGCCGCCGGCCTTGATGTCGCCCACGTGCAAGACGAATGCGAGAGGCTCCCCGTTCATGCGCTCGATCGCCGCGAGGAAGGGTGCCTCCTCGCGCTCGCTGTAGGGCGTGTCGCCCATCACGGCGAAGGTGAATGCGTCCCTCGAGGTGGGCTCGCTCGCGCAGCCCGCCAGCGCGAGCGTCGTGGCGAGAAGGAATATCGCGGCGATCCGGGCGCGGGCCTCACTCATCGAGGAGCTTCCTCAATCGGTAGAGCGTCTCGAGCGCTTCCTTGGGCGAGAGTTCGTCGGGCTTCACGCTTTCGAGCGCAGCGAGGGCCGGCGAATCGGCCGATGCCTCGGGGGCGCGGGGTTGCGCGAAGAGATCGGGCTGCGCGCCGGCGGGGCGCAGCTGCGCTTCCAGCTCGCCCAGGTGCTTCTTCGCCGCGCGCACGACATCCTTCGGGATGCCCGCGAGATGCGCGACGTGGATTCCGTAGGAGCGGTCCGCGGGCCCGGCTTCGAGCCGGTGCAGGAACACGATGCGATCCTTGTGCTCGACCGCGTCCAGGTGCACGTTGGCGACGTTCGGGAGCTGCGCGGCGAGCTGCGTGAGCTCGAAGTAGTGCGTCGCGAAGAGCGTGTAGCAGCGAACCTGCTCGGCGAGATGGCGCGCGATCGCGTAGGCGAGCGCGAGGCCGTCGAAGGTGGAGGTACCGCGGCCGATTTCGTCGACCAGCACGAGGCTCGTCGGCGTGGCGTTGTTGAGGATCGCCGCCGCCTCGGTCATCTCGACCATGAAGGTCGAGCGCCCGCCCGCGAGGTCGTCGGAGGCCCCGATGCGCGTGAAGATGCGGTCGACGGGGCCCAGCGTCGCGGACTTCGCGGGAACGAAGCTTCCGCAATACGCGAGAAGCGCGATCTGCGCGACCTGCCGCATGTAGGTCGATTTGCCGCCCATGTTCGGCCCCGTGACGAGGAGGAGCTGGCGCGAGCGCGTGAAGCTCGTGTCGTTCGGGATGAAATCGTCGACCTGGCTTTCGACCACTAGGTGTCGGCCCTCGTGGATGTCGATGCGATCCTCACGCGCGAACTCGGGCCGCGAGAGGCCGAGCGATTCGGCGCTCGCGGCGAGCGCGCCGAGCGCATCGAGCTCCGCCGCGGCGGAAGCGATCGACTGCAGCCGCGCGATGTGGGAATCGAGCTCGTCGAGGAGCGCGTCGTACAGGCTCTTCTCGCGCGCGAGGGCCCGCTCGCCGGCGGCGAGCGCCTTGTCCTCGAAGGCCTTCAGCTCCGGCGTGATGAAACGCTCGGCGTTCTTCATGGTCTGGCGGCGCTTGTACTCGATGGGGACCTTGTCGAGCTGGCCCTGCGTCACCTCGATGAAGAAGCCGTGCACCCGGTTGAATTCCACGCGTAGGTTGGCGATGCCGGTGCGTTCGCGCTCGCGCTTCTCCATGTCGAGGAGGAACGCGCCGCAATCGTTCTGGATCGCGCGCAATTCGTCGAGCTCGGGATCGCGGCCGTCGCGGATCACGCCGCCTTCGCGGATCACCGCGGCCGGCTCGTCCATGAGGCTCGCCGCGAGGGCCGCGTGAAGGTCCTCGGCCGGCTGCAAATCGTGAGCCGCGCTTTCGAGCCCCGCCTCGCCGCTTTCCGCAAGCGCGGCGTGCAGCCGAGGGAGAGTCGCCAGCGTGTCGCGCAATCCGGCGAGGTCGCGGGGGCGCGCGGTGCGTAGCGCCACGCGCGCGGTGATGCGCTCGACGTCCGACCAGTGCGCGAACAGCTGCGCGAGGCGATCGTGGCGCAGGCGCGAAGACGGATGCGCGAGCGCCGCGATAGCCGCGTGGCGGCGCGCGAGCACCGACGTGTCGCGCAGCGGGTGGTGCAGCCAATGGCGAAGCCTGCGGCTTCCCATCGACGTCGCGCAGCGATCGAGGAGCGAGAAGAGCGTGGGCGATTCCGCTCCCGACAGGGTCTCGGTGATCTCGAGGTTGCGGCGCGTGGGCGCATCCATCGTCACGAACTCGCCGTCGCGTTCGACGCGCAGTCCCGTCACGTGAGGCAACGTCGATTGCTGCGTGTGGCGGCAATAGGCGAGGAGCGCTCCCGCCGCGGCGATCGCGCGATCCATGCCGTCGCAGCCGTAGCCCGAAAGATCCGCGGTGCCGAACTGCCGCGAGAGCTCGCGAGCAGCGCCGGCGGCGTCGAACTGCCACGGGTCGAGGCGCTTCATCGCCGGCGCCGGATCGAGCTCGATGACCAGGTCGTGGCTCGCCAGGAGCTCGGCCGGCTGCAGTCGCTCGAGCTCGGCGCGAAGGCGCGCACGCGGCACTTCGCTCACAGTGAGCCTGCCGCTCGCGAGCGAGATCCACGCGATTCCGGCGATGTCGCCCGCGGCGTGCGCCGCGACGAGGAGGCTCTCTCGCGAGGCGGGGAGAAGGGCCGAATCGGTCAGCGTCCCCGGCGTCACGACGCGCGTCACGCGCCGCTCCACGGGCCCCTTCGAGGTCGCCGGGTCGCCGACCTGCTCGCAGATCGCGACCGACTCGCCCGCCTTCACGAGCTTG
>JADGRS010000398.1 GCA_017880705.1 Burkholderiales bacterium | reverse complement strand
TTTCCCGCATTGACGCATTACCGGTGTGCCCAACAAGGAGGAGCAACGACATGAAATACGCAACTCGAATCAGGACGGCGGCGCTTGCGCTCGCCGCGACGGGAGCGCTGGGCGTGGCCCTCGACGCTGTCGCGGAAGCCAGCGAGATCTTCGTGCCCGCGCTGGTGTACCGCACAGGCGCCTACGCGCCCAATGGGGTGCCATGGGCCGACGGCTTCGTCGATTATCTGAAGCTCGTGAACGCTCGCGACGGCGGCGTGAACGGCATCAAGATTGCCTACGAGGAGTGCGAGACCGGCTACGCGACCGACCGCGGTGTCGAATGCTACGAGCGCCTTAAGAGCAAGAAGCCGGTCGCCTTCAGCCCGCTGTCCACCGGGATCACCTACGCGCTGATCGACAAGGTGCCGCACGACAAGATCGTGCTCATCACGGCGGGTTACGGCCGGGCCGATTCGGTGGATGGCGCCGACTTCAAGTACGTATTCCCGATGCTCGGCACGTACTGGGACGCCGCCGACATCCTCGTGCAGCACGTGAAGAAGAAGGGCAGCCTCAAGGGCAAGAAGATCGCGCTGGTCTATCACGACTCGCCGTACGGCAAGGAGCCGATCCCCGTGCTCGAGGCGCTCGCCAAGACCGAGGGCTTCGAGCTCCTCAAGCTGCCTGTGACGCATCCAGGCGTCGAGCAGAAGGCGACCTGGCTGCAGATCCGCCAGCAACGTCCCGACTATGTGTTCCTGTGGGGATGGGGCGTGATGAACTCCACCGCCATCAAGGAAGCGATCGCCGTCTCCTATCCGCGCCTGCAGATGTATGGCGTGTGGTGGGCCGCGGCCGAGCCGGACGTGCTGCCGGCCGAGATGGCGGCGAAAGGCTACAACGGTCTCGCGCTGGGGCATTCCTCCGAGAACAGCGACCCGGTCCACAAGGACATGATCAAGTATCTCTACGACAAGGGCCAGGGCACGGCGGCGAAGAAGGAAGAGGTTGGAAGCGTGCTCTACAACCGCGGAATGCTCTCGGCGATGCTGACCATCGAGTCGATCCGCGCGGCGCAGGGCAAGTACGGCAAGCGAGTGGTGACCGGCGAGGAAGTGCAGTGGGGCGCCGAGCACCTGAACCTCGACGCGGCGCGCATCAAGGCGCTAGGGGTCGAGGGGATGATGCAGCCGATGAAGACGTCTTGCATGGACCATGAGGGCGTGCGCAAGGCGCGCGTTCACACATGGGATGGCGAGAAGTGGAGCTACACCTCCGAGTGGTACGAGTCGGACGCGAAGCTCCTTCGCCCGATGATCGTAGCCTCGGCGGACAAGTACGCGGCGGAGAAGCATGTGGAGCCGCGCGACTGCTCCAAGGAGAAGTGAACCGGTGGGCGTTGCAGCCAAGCCGCTCCTGGAAGTGAACGGCATCGAGGTCATCTACAACCACGTGATCCTGGTGCTGAAGGGTGTTTCGCTCGCGGTTCCCGAGGGGGGCATCGTCGCCCTCCTCGGGGCCAACGGGGCCGGCAAGACGACGACCCTGAAGGCCGTCTCCAATCTTCTCGCGGCCGAGCGCGGCGACGTGACCAAGGGCTCGATCGAGTTCGACGGCGCGCGCGTCGACAAGCTGAATCCCTCCGAGCTGGTGAAGCGCGGGGTGATCCAGGTGATGGAAGGCAGGCACTGCTTCGCGCACCTCACGGTCGAGGAGAATCTCCTCACCGGCGCCTACACGCGGGGAATTTCGCGCTCGGAGATTCGGGTCGAGCTCGAGAAGGTCTACGGGTTCTTCCCGCGCTTGAAGCAGCGGCGGACCTCGCTCGCGGGCTATACCTCGGGCGGGGAGCAGCAGATGACGGCGATCGGGCGCGCGCTGATGGCCAAACCGCGCATGATCCTGCTCGACGAGCCGTCGATGGGCCTCGCACCCCAGATCGTGGAGGAGATCTTCGAGATCGTGCGGGGCCTCAACAAGGCGCAGAACGTGACTTTCCTTCTCGCCGAGCAGAACACCATGGTGGCCCTGCGCTTCGCCGACTTTGGCTACATCCTCGAGAACGGGCGCGTGGTGCTCGAAGGCAATGCGGGCGCGCTCTCGGGCAATGAGGACGTGAAGGAGTTCTACCTCGGCATCTCGAGCGGCGCGCGGCGCAGTTTCCGCGAAACGAAGCACTACCGGCGCCGCAAGCGTTGGCTCGCCTGAGCGCCGCCTTGCGCCGGATCGCGCCGTGAGCCCCCTCTACGACGCGCTCGAGGCGCGGGATCCGCGCGAACGCGAGGCGGATCTTCTTTCGCGATTGCCGGTGCAGATCGCCCATGCGCGAGCGAACGCGCCTTTCTATCGCCAGGCGTTCGCGAGCGTCGATCCGCGAACGATCACGAGCCGCCTCGCGCTCGCGGCGTTGCCCGTCACGCGCAAGTCCGACCTCATGGCGTTGCAAGCTGCGGCGCGCCCCTTCGGCGGACTGAATGCGACGCCCCCGTCGGCGCTGGCGCGCATATTCGTGTCGCCCGGCCCGATCTACGATCCCGAGGGACGGAGTCCCGATTTCTGGCGCACGTCGCGGGCGCTGTTCGCGGCGGGATTCCGGGGCGGCGATGTCGCGCTGAATTGCTTCTCCTACCACCTCACGCCCGCGGGCAGCATGTTCGAGACGGGGCTGCATCACCTCGGTTGCGCCGTGATTCCGGGTGGCGTCGGCCAGACGGAGCTGCAGGCCCACGCGATCGCGGACCTCTCCGCGTCGGGGTATGTCGGGACCCCTTCGTTTCTCAAACTGATCCTCGAGAAATGCGACGAGCTCGGGCTTGCGCCTTCGTCGCTGCGCCGCGCGCTGGTCTCGGGCGAAGCGTTCATGCCGAATGTGCGCGCATTCCTCGAGTCCCGCGGCATCGAGGCCTTCCAGGCCTATGGAACGGCGGAGCTCGGCGTCATCGCCTTCGAGACCCCGGCGCGCGAAGGCCTCGTTCTCAACGAAGAGATGATTCTCGAGATCCTGCGCCTCGGCACGGGCGATCCGGTTCCCGAAGGCGAGGTCGGCGAGGTGGCCATCACGACCTTCAACGCCGACTATCCGTTGGTGCGCTTCGCGACCGGCGATCTCTCCGCGGTGCTTCCCGGCCGCAGCCCCTGCGGACGGTCCAATACGCGCATCAAGGGCTGGATGGGCCGGGCGGACCAGGCCACGAAGGTCCGCGGCATGTTCGTGCATCCCCACCAGGTCGCCGAAGTGCTGCGCCGCCACGGCT
>JADGRS010000397.1 GCA_017880705.1 Burkholderiales bacterium | reverse complement strand
CGTTGATCGCCGCCGCGCTGGCCGCGATCTTGGCCGTCGCCGATTCCGCGAACTTCTCGCTCGCGACTTCGTAGGCCTTCTGGTCGTAGCCATGCCTCATGCCGATGGCGCCCTCGGCGTCGAGGGTCGGCATGTAGGGGGCGATCACGTAGATCGCGGTCATCTTCGCCTTCAGGCCCTTCGCGAGCGCCGCGGCTTCCTTCGCCGCCTTGAGCGACAGCTTCGACCCGTCGGTGGGAACCAGGATGTGCTTGTACGAAGGCATGAAGGCTCCTTTCAGTCGTTGTCGTGGACCATCACGGAGCGCAGGCCCGGGACGTCGAGGATGCAGATGTGCTTCTGCTGGACGGTGATGAGGCCATCGTCCTGGAAGCGCGAGAAGAGGCGGCTCACGGTCTCGAGCGACAGGCCCAGGTAGCTGCCGATCTCCTCGCGCGTCATGCGCAGGTGGAATTCCGAGGGCGAGAAGCCGCGCGCGACGAAGCGCGTCGAGAGGTTCAGCAGGAACGCGGCGAGGCGCTCCTCGGCCTTCATCGTGCCGAGCAGCATCATCACGCCCTGGTCGCGCACCAGCTCGCGGCTCATCACCTTGTGAAGCTGGCGCTGCAGCCGCGGCTCCTCGAGGTGCGCGTAAGGAATGATGCAGACCTCGCTGTCCTCGAGCGCGATCACGTCCGAGCTGTGGCTGTCGGTGCCGATGCCGTCCATGCCGAGGACCTCGCCGGCCATGTGGAAGCCCGTCACCTGGTCGCGTCCGTCCTCGAGCACGACGCTCGACTTGAAGAAGCCGCTGCGCACCGCGTAGAGCGAGTCGAAGGAGCCGCCGGAGCGGTACAGCGACTCGCCGCGCTTCACGCGCTTGCGGGTGTAGACGAGGTCGCCGAGGAGCTCCGCGTCCGACGCGGCGAGGCCGCAGGGAAGGCAGAGCTCGCGCAGGTTGCAGGCGGTGCAGTGCGTGGGGCAAGCGGCAACGCCGGAGATGCGCCGCTTCGGAACGTCGTTGCGCGCGACGACCTTCATAGGGCGCATGACCGTGGGCTCGGTGCGGAGAGTGTTCGCTTGCATGGGGAACTCCTTTTCAAGGGCGCGGGCTCAATGACGGGTGGAGGCGATTTCGGCGAGCACGCCGCTCACGCGGCCGAGCTCGCTGGACTTGTCGAGGAAGTAGGCCGCGCCGGCTTCGAGGGCGGCCCGGCGATACTGCGGCTCCGAGTGGTTGGTCAGGACCACGAAGGCGATTCCGGGCGAATGGGGCCGGATCGCGCGCATGACGTCGAGCCCGGTGCGTCCCATGAGATTCAGGTCGAGGAGGACCGCGTCGGGCTGGGTGCGCTTGATTCCGGCGATCGCCTCGCTCGCGCTCGCCGCCTCGCCCACGAGGCGCATGCCGCTCATCGCGGTGACCATCTCGGCGAGCCGGGAGCGGATGAGGGGGGAGTCGTCGACGATGAACACGGGGCTGGTTCGTTGCGTTTGCATGGAGCCCATTCTCGACGCCGATCGAGGCGCGCAAAATCGGCGGCGGCTGAAGCGCGCCTCGGAGCGGGCGCGGCGCGAGCGCCGGGTGCGCTCCTAGCGAGCGCCTAGGAATAGTCCTAGTGATCAATCCTTGATCCGGCGCAAGCCCGCGGGGGGGGCTGTCCACAGAATTGGCCCATGGAAAAACCCGGCATCACCTCGCGCATCGACGCGATCACGCGGATCCCGATCCGTTACCTCGCCCCGCGCCTCCCGGCGCCGCGCGCCGTCAAGATCGAGCTCACTTCGCAATGCAACTATCGCTGCGGCTTCTGCGCCCATCGCCTGAGGATGAAGACCCGCGGCGAGATGGATCGCGGCTTCTTCGAGCGCGTCGTCGGCGAGATGGTCGATGCCGGCGTCGAGGAGCTGGGCGTCTTCTACATCGGGGAGTCGTTCATGTGCGACTGGCTGCCCGACGCCATCCGCTACGCGAAGGAGCGCGGCATCTCCTACGTGTTCCTCACCACCAACGGCTCGCTCGCCACGCCGGCCCGTGTGGGCGCATGCATGCAGGCGGGACTGGACTCGCTGAAGTTCTCGATGAACAGCGCCGACGAGGAGCAGTTCGTCGAGATCGCCGCGGTGAAGGCGAAGCTCTTCCGCGACTCGATCGCCAACCTCAAGGCCGCGCGCGCGGTCCGCGACCTGGGCTCGTACAAGTGCGGCCTCTATGCGTCGAGCATCCAGTACGACGGCGCGCAGCAGGATCGGATGATGGAGCTGGTCGAGGAGATCCGCCCGTTCGTCGACGAGCACTACTGGCTGCCCCTCTACTCGATGGGAAGCGTCGCCACGCAGCGCGAGGAGGAGCTGGGCTACCGCCCCATCGCCGGAAACCAGGGCCGCATCGGCGCGTTGCGCGAGCCCCTGCCGTGCTGGTCCGCGTTCACCGAAGGGCACATCACGCACGAGGGCAAGCTCTCCGCCTGCTGCTTCGACGCGGGCGACAAGTGGGTGATGGCCGACCTGAAGCAGGTGTCCTTCATGGATGGATGGAACAGCGACGACTTCGTGAAGCTGCGCGGGGCCCACCTGCGCAAGGACGTGAAGGGCACCATCTGCGAGTCTTGCGTCGCTTATCAGTAGCGCGTTGACCGGGGTCAAAGGGCAGGCGCGGCGATTTGGTACTGTCGCCTCTGGCAGCATTGAAGGCGAGGTGGGCGATGAGAGTGGACAGGGTCTATACGCGTGGAGTGCTCTGCACGACGCGCTCCGCCTCGATGTCGGAGGCAGCGGCGGCGATGCGCCGCTTCAAGGTCGGCGCGCTCCTCGTGATGGACGACAAATCGCCCGCGGGCGCCGCCCTGCCCATCGGCATCATCACCGACCGCGACCTCGCGCTCGAAGGCTTCGCCTCGGAATCGTCGACCGTCGGCGCGGCGATGACGCCGGTGCTCGCGACCGTGCACGAGGACGCCGACATCCACGAGGCGCTCGAAGTCATGCGCGCTCACGGGGTGCGTCGCCTGATCGTGAGGGACGCGGCCAACAAAGTCTGCGGGATCGTTTCCATCGACGACATCGTCGACGGCCTCGCGGCGGACCTTCGCTCGGCTGCGCTGGTGCTGAAGGGCGACATCAAGCGCGACAGCGCCGGGCTCGGCGAGATGATCATCGGAGGCTAGGGAGCCTCTGATCTATTCGCGGGGATCTGCGTTGCGGCAGGTGCGGATGGATGCAAGGCGTCGAGGTGCAGCGAATGGCCAATCCCTTCGCAAA
>JADGRS010000086.1 GCA_017880705.1 Burkholderiales bacterium | reverse complement strand
TCACGATGCCGATATCGACGTCCTTGTACTTGATGTGCGTCTTGTGCGCCTCGAGGCCCTCGGCGGACTTGAAGCGGATCGTGATCTTCGGCCCGCTCTCGAGGAGCGACTGCACCGCGAGCCAGCCGCCGACGACCGCCGCGACGATGGGGATGACCCAGATGGGCTGCAGCCAGCGCAGGCCGGGCTTGCGCGGCACCGCCTCGGGAAAGCGCTCCTCCTCGCGAACCGGCGGCGTTTCACTCATCGAAGCCGTCCACGGGGTCCCAGATGAGGCGCGGATCGAAGGCCCAGGCGGCGAACATGGTGAAGATCACCACCGCGGCGAAGGCGATGGCGCCGGGCCCCACCTGGACCTGGGCGACCGTCCTGAACTGCACAAGGGCGACGAGGATCGCGGCGACGAAGATGTCGACCATCGACCAGCGCCCGATCGCCTCCATCACGCGATAGATGCGCGCCCGCAGCCTCGGCCGCCACGTCGAGCGGCGCTGCGACGTCGCGAGCAGCAAGCCGAGCCCCGCGATCTTCACGGCCGGCAGCACGATGCTCGCGACGAAGATGATCACGGCGATCAGCCAGTCGCCGGAATCCCACAGGAACTTCGCGCCGCTCAGGATCGTGTCGCGTTGCGAGCCGAAGAGCGAGCCGCTCTCGATCACCGGGAGGACGTTCGCGGGCACGTAGAGCGCCATCGCCATCGCGAGGAGGATCCACGAGAGCAGCAGGCTGTCGGGCTTGCGCTTGTGCAGCGCCGCGCCGCAGCGCGCGCACGCGAGGTCGTCGCGCTCCGTGGCGCGGTTGACGAGCGAGCACGAATGGCAGACGAGTAATCCCAGTCGAGCCGCCGTCGGGATCATGGCTTCAGCGCCGCGACGCGGGACCACAGCGCGCGCGTCTCGAACGCGGCCTCGCTCGCGGTGACCATGAGGATCATCGCGCCGAGCGCATAGAGCGCGAGGCCCGGGACCACCGTGGCGATCGACCGCAGCTTCACGAGCGAGACGAGGGTGCCGAGGATGAAGACCGAGATCATGCTCCAGGGCTTGATGGAATCCACGAGGCGGAAGAGCTGCGGCAGCGCCGGCGGGAGCCTGCCCAGGCGAAGGCTCGCGAGCATGTAGATCGACGACCCGATCTCGAGCGCGGGGAAGACCAGCGTGGTGAGGAAGACCAGGGCGGCGAGCGCCGGCTCCTGCATGCGCCAGAGCGCCTCGGACGCGCCGAAGAGGGTCGTCGCGTTGCGCACCCCCTGGTTCTCGAGCGCGAGGAGCGGAAACGAGTTGGCGACGATGAAGAGGATCGCCGCGGCGATGAGGAATGCGAGCGTGTGGTCGAGGCTCTCGGGCTTGTTGCGGAAGAGCCCCGCGCCGCAGCGCACGCATTGGGCCGTGCCGCGCGGCGGCGGCAGCACCTCGCGCTGGAGGCAATCGCATTCCCGGCAGGCGATGATCGTGCCCGGATTCGTCATTGTTTTGAGCTAGACTCGGCCCGCATTGTTGGAATCACAAACATGAGCTCCGCGACTTTCGATCCCATCATAGGCCGGGAGTTCATCGGCCGGGTGCGGGAGCTCGCGCGGCACAGCGATTCCACCACAAACTACACGCGAACGTACCTTACTCCGGCGCACCAGGATGCGTCGGGGCGCATCGCCCAATGGATGCGCGAGGCCGGCATGGCGGTGCGCGTGGACGCCGTGGGGAGCGTGCTCGGGCGCTACGAGGCGGCGGCTCCGGGCGCGAAGACGCTCCTCATGGGATCGCACTTCGATTCGGTGCGCAATGGCGGCGCTTTCGACGGCGTGCTGGGCATCCTCGCGCCGATCGCGTGCGTCGCCGAGCTTCATCGTCGCGGCGAGCGCATCGCGGTGTCGATCGAGATCGCGGCGTTCGCCGACGAGGAGGGCGCGCGCTTCCAGACGAGCTTCCTCGCGAGCCGCGCGTTGGTCCACGGCTCCGGCGCGATCGGCGAACTCCTCGGGCGGCGCGACGCCGAAGGCATCCCGCTCGCCGAGGCGATGCGCGCCGCCGGGCTCGACCCGTCGCGCGAGTTCGCCGGCCTCGACCCGGCGACGCTTGCCGCCTATGTCGAGGTGCACATCGAGCAGGGACCCATGCTGCTGAACGAGGATCGCGCGCTCGGCGTGGTCACGAGCATCGCCGCGGGAACGCGCCACCTCGTGAAGGTGCGCGGCGAGGCCGGGCACGCCGGAACGGTGCCGATGCCCATGCGCCACGATGCGCTCGCGGCCGCGGCGGAGATGGTGCTCGCGATCGAGTCGCGCTGCTCCGCGGGCGGCTCGCTCGTGGGAACGGTCGGCATCCTCGAGGTGAAGGACGGCACCGGCAACGTGATTCCGGGGGAGGTGCGGTTCACCGCCGACATCCGCGCGGCCGATGAGGAGACGTTGCGCGATGCGTCGCGGGACGTGTTCGCGAGGTGCGAAGCGATCGCGAAGCGGCGCGGCGTCGCGATCGAGGTCGCGAAGACTCATGCGGTGCGCTCGGCGCCCTGCGCCGGCTGGCTGCAGGACCGCATTGCGGCGAGCATCGAGCGCGTCATTCCCGGCGCGCCCGCGCGCCGTCTTTCGAGCGGCGCCGGTCACGACGCGATGATCCTCGCGGAAGTGACCGACGTCGGCATGATGTTCGTGCGCTGCGGCGCGGGCGGCGTGAGCCACAATCCCGCCGAGACCGTCAGCGAGGACGACGCCGCGCTCGCCATCGCGGCGCTCCTCGATTTTCTTCGGCACTTCGATCGCTAGCGGCGGTCACGCCTTCTGGTCCACGGGGCCCTTCGAGGAGACGAGCTTGAGGCCGGGACGCCCGGCGTTGGCGGCGGTGCGGCAGTGCTCGACGATGAGCGCGACCTCGCGCGCGAGCGCCGTGGGGACGCGCACTTTTCCGTCGAGCACGTCGCGCGTCCATTGCGCCGTCGCCGCGGCTTCGCGCGCCGGCAGCGGATAGTCGGCGTCGCCGTCGCCGATGAGGTGGGTCACCGGCGCCGCGTCGACCTTCAGCTCCTCGATCGGCTGCGGCGCGTGCAGGCGCACCACCGCCTCGCCCTCGACCCCGCGCATGAGGAAGACGTTGGCGGGCGATGCGATGAAATAGTCGCGCAGAAGCTTCAGGAAATCGGGATGGGTGACCGAGATGAGCCGGCACGCGGCGCCGGGGGCGACGCCGTTGGGAAGAAGCAGCTTGGCGAGCGTGTGCCCGCTGTTGCGCACGCCCGTCTGGAGGCGCACCGCGATCAGCATCGCGAGGTCCGGCGAGAGCACGCCCACCGGGACCGCGGCGAGCTTGCGCGAGTCCATGCGCTCCTCCGCCTCGTCGATCGAGCCCACGCATCCGTGGCCGAGCATCTCGAGGATCTCGAAGGTGCCGACGCGGGTCGCCTCCTGGTGGACGCCGTGGACCAGCACCGGGACGTCCTCGCGCGCGAGCATGAGCGCGAGGAGCGGCACGAGGTTCGCGATCTTGCGCGCGCCGTTGTAGCTGGGGATGAGGACCGGCGTCGCACGCCTTGCGGGCAGCTCCATGGGCCTCAGGTGCGGCTGCAGGGCGTCCATCATGCCGGCGAGCTCGTCGAGGGTCTCGCCTTTCACCCGCAGGGCGACGAGCAGGGCGCCCAGCGCGATATCGCTCACCTCGCCGCCGAACACCGCCGAGAACAGCGTGCGCGCCTCGGTGCGCGTGAGGTCGCGGGCGCCGTTCTTGCCGCGCGCGAGCTCCTTGAGATACGGCCTGGGGTCGAACATCCCCCATTTTGAATTGAAACCGGGCCGCGCGCTCCCGCTGCAGTCGTTTCGATATCCGGAATGCCGAAAATTCGGCAGAAGGGGGTGCCCCCGCGTGATATCTTGGCGTCGCGGTTCAACCAGTTGGAGACATTTCATGGCAACGAAAGAAAGATCGACGCAGGACGGCGAACTCTCCGAGCAGCAGCTGGACAAGGTGGCTGGCGGTCAGGAAGTGCGCAAGATGGAAACGATCGTGGTGACGGCCAAGCGCGAGCCGCAGCCCCAGAAGGTGGTGAAGATGGAGACCATCGTCGTGAGCGCGCAGCGCGACAAGCCGGACCTCGCGGGCACCAGGCTCGCGCAGACGGACAGCAAGACCAAGAAAGACTAGACCTTCCTTCGCGGAGGGCTGAAAGAGCCTCGGCGCTGCCGGGGCTTTTCTGTTTCCGGCTAGGCGACCTGGCGCGCGAGCATCGCGCGGAACGGCCCGCTCTGGCCCGCCAGCTCGTCGTATGGGCCTTGCTGGACGATGCGCCCGCGATCGAGCACGACGATGCGATCGGCGTGACGCACCGTATTGAGGCGATGCGCTATGACGATGCGCGTCGCCTCGAGGCTCGCGAGTCCCCGCAGCACCATCGCCTGCGATACGTTGTCGAGCGCGCTCGTCGCCTCGTCGAGGAGCAGGATGCGCGGCGAAGCGACCAGCGCGCGGGCGATCAGCACGCGTTGCCGCTGCCCGCCCGAGAGCGTGCTCAAGCCCTCGCCCACGACCGTGTAGAGGCCCATCGGCATCGCCTCGATGTCGCGCTCGAGCCCCGCGCGCTTCGCCGCCTCCCACGCCGCCTCGACGCCGACGGGATGCGCCGCGACGATGTTGGTGAGGATGTCGCCGGCCCAGAGCTTGCCGTTCTGCAGCACCGTGCCGAGGCGCCGGCGCAGATGGCGCAGGTCGAGTGTCGCGAGGTCCTTCGCGTCGAAGCGCACCGCGCCTGCGGAGGGCGACTCGAAACCCAGCAGCAGTCTCAGCAGCGTCGACTTGCCGGAGCCGCTCGCGCCGACGATCGCGACGAACTCGCCGGGCCGGATCGCGAGATCGATTTCATGCAGCACGACGGGGCCGCCGGGATAGGCGAAGCTCACCTTCTCGAGCTCGATCGCGCCTTGCGGGTCGTGGCGCTCGCCCGCCGCGCCGGAGTCTTCCGGCGGCGTCTCGAGGATCGGGCGCGCGCGGTCCCACACGGGTTTCAGGTTCACGAGATCGAGCGCCGTCGAGACCAGCACGTAGACGGCGCCCAGGAGCGCGAAGAGCGCCGCGTGGAACGCGACGAAGTCGCCGGTGGACATGTTCGACGTCGGCGCCAGGCGCCACGCGAGGAAGAGCACGAGGATCGTCGCCGCGGGCTGCAGGAGATTCAGCGCGACCGATTCCCAGTTGGTGAGGCGCGCGCTCACGCCGTTCAGGTTGCGGAAGTGGTGGTACTTGGCGTACCACTGCTCGAAGGCGCGCGACTCGGCGGCGCCCGCGCGCAGCTTCGCGATCCCCGCGAAGATCTCGAACTGCAGGGCCGAGAGCTTGCCGTCCATCGCCTCTATGCGCGGGCCGACCCTGAGCCTCGCAAGGCCGATCAGCGTCGAGATGCCGATCACGAGCACGACGATGCCCGAGGCGGCGAGCGTGAGGGACGGGCTGTACGCGATCATCAGCGCCACGTTGGAAACGAGGAAGAGCGCGGTGATGAAGGTCCCGATGGTGGAGCCGGTGATGGTGCGCTGGATGGTGTTGACCGAGCCCATGCGAAGGGCCAGGTCGCCGCTCGAGAAGTCGCGGAAGAACCGCGCCGGCGCGCAGATGACGCGGTCGACGAGCGCGGCCTGCATGGCGACGCCGATCCGCGACTCGAAGCGCAGCACCGCGAGCGACCGCAGTACGTCGAGCGCGACGATCGTCACTCCCGCGAGCGCGAGGCCCGCGATGATCGACTGCACCGTCTGCGTCGCGCGCGACGGGATCGCGTGGTCGATGAGCCATCCGGTCGCGATCGGCGTGAAGAGCCCCACCAGCCCCGCGGCGAATCCCGCGATGAGCAGCAACAGCAGGTCCTGCCCGCCGTGGGCCGCGGCGAAGCGCAGCATGTCCCGGGCGCCGAGCGCGCGCGTGTCGAAGCGCCGGTAGAAGGTGAACGCGAAAGGCGCGAGGCGCGCGGCGACGGACTCGTCGACGCGCCATTCGACTACGGTGCCCGTGTCCGCGTCGGTCGCGCGCATGCGGTAGCCGCCGAGATCCGGCGTGAGCGCGACCCATCCCGTGCCGGCCGCGAGCGACGGGCTCGTCGTCGGCGTCGGTCCCCGGGACACGCGGCGCCGATCCATGACGCGCGCGATCATCGGCCCGCCTGATTGCCTCCACCATCCCGCATCGAGCATGACGCGCCGCGCGCGCAACCCGGCCGGCACGGCCATCGCCTCGATGACCTCCGCCGCCTCGGAGGTTGGGGAAATTGGTGTCAGGTACGAATTATCGGAGACGGAGTCGCTCCTCGATAATTCGTACCTGACACCAATTTCCAGCAGGCTCCACGCGGCCGCGAGCGTGGTGCCCTTCAGCGAGACGCCGGGATCAAACATCGCTGGTCTCGGAGGCGACGAGCTCGCTGAAGCGCCCGTTCAGCGCCTTCAGCTCCGCGTAGGTGCCGCGCTCGACGACGCGGCCACGCTCGAGGACGACGATCTCGTCGGCGTCGCGCACGGTCGAAAGCCGGTGCGCGACGACCAGGCACGTCACGCGCCGGCGCCGCAGGTTCTCTTCCACCGCCGCCTCGCTCGCGGGATCGAGCGCGCTGGTCGCCTCGTCGAGGATCAGCACCGCGGGATTGCGCACCAGGGCGCGCGCGATCTCGAGGCGCTGGCGCTGGCCGCCGGAGAGGTTGCGCGCGCCCTCCTGCAGCGGCGCGTCGAGCGCGCCTTCACGCAGGAGCACCTCCGCCTCGATCGCCGCGTCGCGCACTGCGTTGCGCAGGGCTTCGTCGGGCGCGTCCTTCCACAGCGTGAGGTTCTCGCGCACCGTGCCCTCGAAGAGCATCACGTCCTGGTCGACGAAGGCGACGCTCTCGGCGAGATGCGCGCGCTCGTAGGCCGAGCGCGGCGCGCCGTCGAAGAGGATCTCCCCGCTCCACGGGCGATAGAGGCCCGCCGCGAGGCGAGCGAGGGTCGACTTGCCCGAGCCCGAAGCGCCGACCAGCGCGACGCGTCCGCCGGGCGCGATGCGGAGCGAGAAATTCTCGACGAGGGGCGCTTCACCGCGGTTGTAGCCGAAGGTCACGTTGCTGAATTCGAGCGCCCCCGCGATCCTGGACGCCGGATTGCCCGAGCCCTTGTGGCCGATCTCGATGCCTTCCTCGACCGGGTGGTGCAGGACGTCGTCGAGGCGCGCGAGATCGCCGCGCAGCGTCTGCAATTTCTGCGTGTGCCCGAAAAGGTCGTGGATGGGCGCCGTGAATCCCGCGAGGAGCACCTGGAAGGCGACGAGATCGCCCACGCTGAAGGCGCCCTTCATGATGAGCGCGGCGCCGAGCCCGAGCACCGTGAGGTGCGCCACGAGCCCCAGCAACGCGGGCGCCTGGCCGATCGTGAGGAGGTAGCGTTGCGCGCGGATCGAGGCGTTGACGTACTGGACCTGGAGCCCGATCCACTTGAGGAAGAGCGCGCTCTCCTGCCCGCCCGCCTTGATGCTCTCGATGTTGGAGAGGCCGCCGGTCGCGGTGCCCGCGAGCTTGCCCGCCTGCACGGAAAGCTCCTGCGAGATCTCCGCCGTGCGCCGCGCGAGCGCGCGCCAAGCGAAGAGTTCCACCGCGAGGCACGCCACGACCACGGACGTGAGCTGCAGGTCGAGCCGCGCCATCAGCGCGAGGAAGAAGAACGCGGTGACGAAATCGAGCGCCAGGCGGGCGAGGTCCGCGGAGATGGTCTCGGCGACGCGCTCGTTGAGGTCGATCCGCGCGGCGATCTCGCCCGCGGAGCGCTGCGAGTAGAAGGTCATGGGCAGCGCGAGCGCCCGGGCGAAGAAGCGCCTGGCCGAGGCGCGCGCGGCGCGTCCGAAGGTGTCCATGAGGAGCCGCGCCTGCAGCGCGATGAGCAGCGCCCGCGCCAACGCGGCCACGACGAGGCCGAGCAGCAGCGGGAGCGCAACGCCGTCCAGCTTCGCCACCAGCACCTCGTCGACGAATCTGCCCAGGAGCCACGGCATCACGAGCCCCGGGACCACGAGGGCGAGGCCGATGAAGAACGCCGCGCCGATCGAGGCGCGGTATCCGTCGAGATACTGGCGCAGAGATCGCCACATCGAGGGCGCGAATCCGCCCGGCTCGAACCCGGGCCCGCGCTCGAAGGTGAGCACGACGCCGGTGAACGCCTGGTCGAATTCCGCCGCGTCCACGCTGCGGCGCCCGCGCGCGGGATCGTTCAGCCACGCGCGCCCGTCGCGGAACCCCTCGAGGACGACGAAGTGGTTGAAGTTCCAGAAGACGATCGCGGGCAACGGCAGCTCGGCGATGGCGTCGGGCTCCTTCTTGAAGCCGCGCGCGATCATCCCGTGGGCCCGCGCCGCGCGCAGGAGCCCGCCCGCCTTGCTGCCGTCGCGGCTCACGCCGCAATCGACGCGCATCTGCTCGAGCGGCACGTGGCGATTGTAGAACGCGAGGATCATCGCGAGCGCCGCGGCGCCGCATTCGACGCTCTCGAGCTGGAGGATCGTGGGCGTGCGCGCGAGCCGGGTTTCCGGCAGCGGCGCGCGCGGAGCGCCCTCGCCTTCCGGCGCCGGCGCGGACTGCGCCGGCGGATCTAGCGTACCGACAGCAGCCATGTCGCGAATGCGGCGACCGCCGCCAGGAGCGCGGCGAGAGCGCCGAGAAGCGCGCGCGGATACGCGGGAAGCCCGAGACGCTCGTCGAGTCGCTCGGGGGAGGCGAGACGGTCCAGCGCCGCCTTGCGGAAGATGGAATCGTCGGCCATTGGGCCCTCAGCCCGCGAGACGCTTCAGCATCCGGTCGAAGCGCGCTCCCGCCAGGTGCACGGTGTCGAGGAGGTCGTCGTTCAGCTCGTCCCTCGCGTTCGCATCGTCGGTCGCGGCGCCGTAGCCCATGCGCTGCGTCGCGTGGCGCATGCGATCGGCGAGGAAGACGCACAGCGCGCGGTAGAAGCGCGAAGCGAAGCCGGGATCCGAATCGAGCTTCTCGCGCAACACCGCGTTGGGGATGCGCAGCAGCGTCGTGTCCGCGGCGACTTCCACCGAGACCGTCGTCGGCGCCGGATCGACGAGCGACATCTCGCCGATGATCTCGCCCGACTCGAGGAGCGCGATGGGATCGCCCGACTTGGTCTTGATCGCAAGACGCCCCTCGAGGACGAAGTAGAGGTATTCCACGCGCGCGCCGAGCGCGATGAGGACCGTGCCCGGATCCACGTGCACGCGCTGGCCCGCCCCTGCGAGCCACTCGACGTCGCCGTCGCTGAGGACACTGAAGATGAAAAGGACTTTTCTCACGACGCCTCCCCGCGCCGATCGACGTGCCACGAGTGTACCGCGCTCGCGCCCGGCGCCTGAATTCGGGGATGATGCCGGAAAGGGGGAGACATGCATTCAGCATGGCGGGGCATTGTCGCGGCGTGCGCTGCGCTTTCCGCGCTCGCGTTCGCGCAGGCCGCCGATCCTTCGGTGGCGATCGTGCAGAGCGAGCGCGCCGACCACGACGCGTTTCTGGCGCGGGGCGCGCAACGGTCCCGAGCTCGAATCCCTCCACGAGGATGCGAAGTGGAAGAAGCTGTACGCGGAGATCGTGCTGGGAAAGGCCCGGTGAACCCCGGCTGGCGTCCCTTGTCCCGCTCCGCCCGGAATGGCCGAAAGTTGTCACGTTCCGGCACCCTATAGCAGGATTAATTCAATATGTTTCAATACATTGCGCGTGCCAGAGGCCATGGCATGGGGATTGCTCCTTCCCCCTTGCTACCGGGGTGGCATTTCACTACCCGCGCGCAAACCAACAATCCATCGAAAGGATGCTTTCCATGCGTAACTTCCAGAAGGGCTTCACACTGATCGAACTGATGATCGTGGTTGCGATCATCGGCATCTTGGCGGCCATCGCCATTCCGGCCTACCAGGACTACACCATCCGCGCGAAAGTGACCGAGCTG
>JADGRS010000396.1 GCA_017880705.1 Burkholderiales bacterium | reverse complement strand
CGTAGGCAAGACTCTTGCGCTAGTTCTCCGGCCAATGCCACGGCGGAGCGTCCAATGAACCTTGACCTTCGATGCGCGTTTCGCCGAGCTCCTTCTCGAGCTTGATCGAACGGCAGTCACGATGCTCCTCGAGCGCGCCGATGAGCCGCCCGGCGTGTGACACGACCCACACCTGGCTGTTCTTCGAGGCGCCAATGACGAGTCTCGCCAGGGCGGGCAAGAGGTCCGGATGCAGGCTCGTCTCGGGCTCGTTCAACACCATGAGGTCCGGCGGCCTCGGCGTAAGGAGCGCCGCAACGCGAAGTAGTCCGTTCGAAGTGCTGTGCAACGATTTACCTGACCGATTCGCGAGCCTTGCTCCATTCAGCGGCGCGACGTTTTCCCTCCGCAACGTCGGCTGGGGAGACCTTGCTCTCCGCCGATAGAATCATGGGCTGAACCGCCTTGGCGAAAGCACCGCCGTTCATCGTCGCGAGAGTCCACCACTTGATCGCCTCGATGCGGTCCTGGGGCACGCCCTGGCCTTTGTAGTACATCACGCTGGCCCTGAACTGCGCGTCGGCATCGCCCATTTCCGCAGCCTTCCGGTACCACGCAACGGCTTGGGCGTCGTCCTGCTTCACCCCCATGCCGAACTCGTACATCATGCCGAGGTTCGACGCCGATAGGATGTCTCCGGCGTTCGCCGCCTTCTCGAAAAGAGTTACGGCCCGCTTGTTGTCCTGCGCGACGCCTTCGCCATGGTAGTACTTGAATCCCAACCGCCTTTGCGCCTCGGCCGAATCGCTCGCGATAACGGGCACGGCAAGCAACATCGAAACAACGCCGATCGTGGCCCGAAGTTTCATGTCGCGGGTCCTCTCGGCGGCGTTGCGGCGGACCTGCCCAGGGATGCCATTCCCAGCACGCCGCCGGCATTCATCGCATCGACCATGGAGGTAGGGATGAGGATGGTGGTCCCGCGCTCCTTGGTGGTCTCGTAGATGATGTTCATCGCGCGAAGCTGCAGTGCCGCGGGGTTCTGCGCATAGATGTTCGCGGCATCGAGAAACTTCTGCGCGATCTCCAGCTCCGCGGATCCCAGGATGACGCGCGCGGCCTTCTCGCGCTCGGCCTGCGCCTGGCGGCTCATCGCATCCTGCAGTTGAGCCGGTATCGTGACGTCGCGGATTTCCACCGATATCGCAGCGACGCCCCAATCGCCGGTCTTGCGCCCGATCTCGGTTCGCAGTTGCTCGTCGGCCGCCTTGCGGTCGGACAGAAGCGCGCTCAGCGGAGAAGAGCCGATCATTTCCCTGAGGGAGGTTTGCGCCACGCGCAGGATTGCTTCGCGATAGTCGGTGATTTCCAGGGCGGCACGCTGGGCATCGTGGACCTGCCAGAACAGGATCGCGTCGATGTTGGCCGGAACCGCGTCCAGGGTGAGTGCCTGTTCCGCGTTGAACTCCGTGGTCTGGATGCGTTGATCGACCCAGGCGGTCACCTGATCGACGAACGGGACGACCATGAACATTCCCGGGCCTCGAATGGAGTGCAGCTTGCCCATTCGCAACACCACGGCCTTGTCCCATTGCTGTGCCATGAGCCACGACAAGGGAGTGAGAATCGCCGCGAGCAACAGGAGCGCCGGCAAACCCAGCGCGATGAGAGGATAGGAACCGCGCAGTGAAATGACCGAGACGACGGCCAGGCCACCGAGCAGCAAGGCAACGACCATCGATGGAGCGCTGATGCCGGATTTCATTTGCCGTCCCCCTTCTTTGCGGTGAGTTGGATCATGAGCCTTGCCACATCCCTGGGATTCACGCCTGCGGCCGCCACCGTGGCGATCGCTTGCCGTGCCAGGCCTTCCACTCGTCTTGCCTTCTCTTCGCGGTCCACTGCCGGCGGCGCATCCGCCACGAAGGTTCCCCTTGCGCGGCGGATGACGATCGCGCCCGTCTTCTCGAGCTCTTCATAAGCGTGCCGAACGGTATTCAGGTCCACCTTCAGCGCGACGGCGACTTCCCGCATCGTGGGCATTTGCTCGCCAGGTCGAAGCAGCTTCGCCCCGAGGGCGTGCAACATCTGATCGCGGATCTGGACGTAGATCGGAACCCCGGTTTCCTCGATCCGCAGGGAGTGGAGCATCGGCTAGTGGTGGACTGTATGCATTCATGCATACAGTAATACACCATTTCGCGCGCGTCAAGCGCCGATTCCCCGCCTTCGCGGGAATGACGATCTAGGCGAGAGCCTGCTCGATATCGCCGATCAAATCGTCGGCGTGCTCGATGCCGATCGAGAGCCGCACGAGATCCGCGGGACACAAAGTGCCCGGGCCCTCGACGCTTGCGCGATGCTCGGCGAGCGACTCCACCGAGCCCAGCGAAGTCGCGCGCTTGAACACGCGCAGCCGCGCCGTGAAATCCTTCGACGCCTGCTCGCCCGCCTTCAGCCGCAGCGAAATCATGCCGCCGAAGCCGCCCGACATCTGCTTCAATGCGACCCTGTGTCCGGGATGCGAGGGCAATCCGGGATAGAGCAGGTGCGAGAGTTTCGCGTGCCCCTCGAAGCGCAACGCGATCTTCATGGCATTGGAACAGGCCGCGGCAACGCGAATATGCAGCGTGCGCATGCCGCGAAGCAGGAGCCACGCCTCGAAAGGCCCGAGCACCGCGCCGCCGCCTGCGCGCACGTAGCGAATGCGCTGCCACAGCTCGTCGTCCTTCTTCGTCGCGAGGACTCCTGCGACCACGTCGGAATGCCCGTTGAGATACTTCGTCGCCGAGTGCATCACGAGATCCGCGCCGAGATCGAGGGGGCGCGTGAGCATCGGCGTCGCCGCGGTCGAATCGACGGCGAGGACGGCGCCCACTTCGCGCGCGATGGATGAGGCGGCGGCGATGTCGGTGACATCCCACGTGGGATTCGCCGGCGTCTCGACCCAGATGAGGCGCGTCTTGCGCGCCCGCGCCTTCGCAGCAAGATCATCCAGGGAAGAATTTTCGTAGAGCTCCACACCCAGGCCGCGCGGCGCCGCGAATTCGAGGAGCCACTTGCGGAAGGCCCAATACATGTTGCGCGGCACGAGCACGTTCTCGCCGGGCATCAGCGCCTGGAAGACCGCGGCCGACGCGGCCTGCCCCGACGAGAAGAGCATCGCCGCCTTCGCGCGCTCGAGGGAGGCGATCAGCGCCTCGGCCTGGTCGTAGGTGGGATTGTCGGCGCGCGAGTAGACGCGCCCCCCGGGATACGAGCCGTCGG
>JADGRS010000395.1 GCA_017880705.1 Burkholderiales bacterium | reverse complement strand
CACCGGAGACCTTCAGGTCCGGCAGCCGGGCCTCGAACGGCGCGGTCTTGTAGGTCATGATGGCCAGATTCGGGCACACGCCGACGCAGATGCTGCACATCTTGTGGCAGTCCAGGCAGCGGCCGGCTTCCTTCTTCGCGTCTGCCTCGCTGAGCGTCAGGATGATGTCTTTGAAGTTCCTGCGGTCTTCGCGTGAGCGCATCGGCACCGGCACGCGGCACTCGCGCCGCGCGCGCCGCCGGATCAGGTCGACGACGTTCACCTCAGGCCTGGCAAAACGCCCGTCGATGAGTTTCTCTTCCTTGCGCCGGATCGCGGCGACCACTCTGCGCCCGCCGCCCGCGGCCTTGACGATCGAGGCCGGCCCGTCGCCGCTGGCATCGCCCGCGGCGTAGACGTTCGCAATGGACGTCTCCAGTGTGACGGGGTCCACCTTGATGTACCCCTTGGCGGTCAATTCGACCTTCTCCTTGTCGAAGAAATCGAAAATCGAACTCTGGCTGATGGCCAGGATGAGGTTGTCGAGCGGGATCTGAAAATTGCTGCCGGGGATGTCGACGGGCGGCTTGCGGCCCGATGCATCGCGCGGGCCGAGCTCGCAACGGATGCATTCCAGCGCCTTCAGCTTTCCGCCCTCCGCGAAGATGCGGTGCGGCCTGGCAAGCTCGACGATCTCGATGCCCTCTTCGATCAGGCCTTGAACCTCTAGGCGATCGGCGGGCATCTCTTCGATCGTGCGGCGATAGATGACGCTGATCTTGCCGTCCTTCGAGAGGCGCCAGGCCGATCGTGCACAGTCCATCGCCGAGTCACCGGCGCCGATGATGCCAACGTGCTTGCCCAGCGCAACCGGGTGCCCCTCGCGCGAGTTCCGCAGGAAATAGAGCGCCTGCATGATGCCCTCGCTGTCATCGCCCTCTACGCCGAGCATCTTGCCCACCTGTGCGCCGGTCGCGATGGCGATGTGCTTGAAGCCTTCCTTTTGCAGGTCGGAAAGGACGAAGTCGCGGCCCGCTTTTTGGTTGTATCGAATTTCGACGCCAAGCTTCTCGACCAGACTCACGTCCTGCACGATCAACGGATCGGGCAGCCGATACGCCGGGATCGTGCCGGCGACCATGCCGCCAGCGTATGGGTACTCTTCGTAGATGCTAACGGCGTATCCGGCCTGCGCCAGGAAATACGCGATCGAAAGGCCGGCGGGTCCGGCGCCGATGATGCCCACCTTGATGCCGTTCGGCGCGCTCTGGCGCGGTTGCGCCGGGGCCTTCTCGTGCTCCATGATGAAGCGCTTCATCTCGCGAATGGCCAGCGGCTCGTCGTAGTGCGTGCGGATGCAGGTGTTTTCGCAGAGGTGATCGCAGGCCCGGCCGAGAATCGTTGGAACGGGATTGTCCTCGCGCGTGATCTTGATCGCGTCGTCGAACCGGCCCTCGCGCACCGCCTCCATGTAGAGCGGAACCTTCTGATCGATTGGGCACTCGTCGGTACAGGGCGCCTCGATGCAATCGAACAGGCCGAGCTTTCGGGTGGTCTTGCTTCGGGACGTGCGGAATGTGCCCTTCATGAGCAGCCGGTCGCTGCGGACGTACTGCGCATACTGGCGCAAATTGATCCGTGCGCAGGCTTTCGTCTGGTCATCCGGGCTGGAGCCGGCCGCCGTCGCAGCCAGGTCGCCGCAGTTCTTCTGCTTCTTCGCGGACTTGCAGACGTAGTCGGAGATGTCGGTCGCCTCGACGTCTTTCATCGCCTGGTCGATATTCTCCAGATACTGCAGCATGCGCATGTACCCGCCGGACTTCAGGATGTCCGAACAGGTCGTAACCGTCTTCATGCCGCAGCGGATCAGGTGCGGTGCGGTGACGGCATCCACGCCGCCGGCAAACGACATGAGCAGGTCGCCCTTGAACTCCTCGGCCAGCACGTTCGCGAGGTTGACCGTCAACGCGTGCAGCGGGCGGCCCGAGAGGTACATCATCTTCTCGCTGGCGGCGAAAACGGTGCGGAAATTCTCCACCTCGAGCGTATTGGATAGCTTCACGCCGAAGATCAGATTCTTCTGCTTGGCGACCTTGCCGAGGTTATGGAGCATCGGGACCGCGTCGGCGTATTTCAGGTCATGGGCAAAGGCCGCGTCGGGCACCACCACGTCCTTGTAGCGCAGCTCGTCATTCAGGATCTTGCGCACGAGACCGGGTCCGAGCAGCGTCGGGTTGCACTTGACGCTGGTGTGCATCGACCACTCCTTCATGACGTAGGAGCTGATGCGCTCGATCTCATCCGGCGGGCAGCCGTGCATCGTCGAAAGCGTGAGGCTGTCTGACATCTTCGCCGGAATGTCGACGTCTTTGACCTCCGGGCAGAACCGCGCCACGGTCTGGATGCACTGCCCGAGTTCCTCTGACGTATCGGCCACCTTGCGCAGGTACCACTGCATGTTCGGCTGCATCAGGCCTTCGAGGTTGTAGCCCACGCTGGTGTTGAAGATGATGCCCGGCGATTCGCCGGGAAAACCGAGCTTGCGATGCAGCGCGTGCAGGAGCACCCATGCCCTCAGATATTCGTCGTACGACTCGTGGACTTTCAGCTCCTGGGACCACTCGACGTTGTAGCCCTCGTCCTCGATGTCGATACACGGCTTGGAGACTTCGAGTTCGTCCAGCGTCTGGACCGTCTTCAGCTCCATGAACCGCGCGCCGCAGAGCCAGGCCACGACAATGTTCTGGGCCATCTGCGAATGGGGGCCCGATGCGACGCCGATCGGCGTGTCGAGCTGGTGGTGATATTTTTCGAGGCGGAAGCGGTCGGTCTTCTTCGGGACGAAGAAATGCTCGCGCGGAATCCCGAAAATGCTGTTCTTCGTGCGCAACTCGGTGAAGATCCACTCGGCGAGCTGCTCCATCGATATACGTTGGAACCTATCCGACATGGCTGTTTCCCGCCGCGGTGATCTGGTCAATCAATGAGCGTGCTGGCGGCCATCGGTGCCACGGCCGAAGGCACCTGCTGCCGCCTCGCATTGCCCATGCCTCATGATTGCCCCGACTCGCTGCGGCGCAGGTACTGCCCCATGCCGTCGCGGCCGAGCCAGCGCGTTCCGTCCACGACGCACTGCCCGCGCACGAGGACCTTCTTGACGCGGCCGGTGAGCTCGCGGCCTTCGAACAGCGAATAGTCGACGCGGCTGTGGTGCTCGCCGGCGCGGATGGTCCAACGCTCGACAGGGTCGAACAGCACCAGGTCGCCGTC
>JADGRS010000085.1 GCA_017880705.1 Burkholderiales bacterium | reverse complement strand
TAGCGCGGCGCTCCCTTCGGGAGGCGCGGCGCGGTGTGCGCGACGATGCGTGCCATGTCCTCCTTGGGCTCGCCCACGGAGACGCCCCCGATCGCGTAGCCGTCGAAGCCGATCGCGGCGAGAGCGCCGAGGGATTCGTCGCGAAGTTCCTCGTACATTCCCCCCTGCACGATGCCGAAGAGAGCGTTGGCATTTCCTTCGTGCGCTTTCTTCGACCGCCCGGCCCAGCGAAGCGATAGCTGCATCGAAGCCGAGGCCTGGTCGCGCGTCGCCGGATAGCCGGTGCATTCGTCGAACACCATCGCGACATCGGAATCGAGGACGCGCTGGATGCGCATCGATTCCTCGGGGGTGAGGAACAGCTTGTCGCCGTTGATGGGCGACTGGAACGCGACGCCCTCTTCCGAGATCTTGCGCATCGCGCCCAGGCTGAACACCTGGAAGCCCCCGGAGTCGGTGAGGATCGGGCGATCCCATCCCATGAAGCGATGCAATCCGCCGTGCGCCGCCACCACCGCGAGCCCTGGGCGCAGCCAGAGATGAAACGTGTTGCCGAGCACGATCTGCGCGCCGACTTCCACCAGCTCCCGCGGGCTCATCGCCTTCACCGTGCCATAGGTCCCGACCGGCATGAAGGCCGGCGTCTGCACGGTTCCATGCGCCAGCGTCAGCTCGCTGCGCCGCGCTTCACCGTCGGTCGCCTTGATCGCGAACTTCATCAACGCCAGTGCGGCGGAAACGTCTTGTCGAAGTATGGCAGCGCCTCGATGCGCTTCTTGTAAGCGGCCATCGGCGCGGGAAGGATGTTGGCGAGGGCCGCCTCGGGCTTGCGGAAATTGATGCGCCAGCAGTATCCGAGGTACGGATAGAGCACGAAGTCCGCCGCGCTGGGCGCATCGCCCGCGAGGAACGCGCCCCGCAGCTCGCGGGAAAAATATTCGAGCTCCTCGCCGAGGCGCGCACGGCCCTTCGCGACGCGGTCCATGTCCGGGGCCCCGCCGCCTTCCTTGAAGAAGAGCTCCCCGGTGATCGGGTCGATGCCCTCGCTCCCGACGTATTCCTCCGCTTCGCGCACCAGCCGGCGCACGCGCGCCCGCGCCTTCGCGTCACCGGGATAAAGCTTTGCCCCGGCGAAGCGCTCGTCGAGATACTCGAGGATCGCCATCGACTCCCACAGCGAGTACCCGTCGTCGACGATCGTCGGCACCGTGTGCCGCGGATTCAGCGCGACGAATTCGGGCTTCGTGGTGTCGTTGTCCTGGAACGAGAGCACCTTCAGGTTGTAGGGCACGGCCTTGTGCTCGAGCGCGAGCCACACGCGCCATGAGAATGGAGAGCCGTGTCCGTGATAGAAATCGAGCGGCATTTTCTTCCTTTCGTTTTCAGTGAAGAGTGAATCCTTCGAGAGGCACCGCGGGCGCGCGCCCCGCCGCGAGGTCGGCCAGGATGCGCCCCGTCGCGAGCGCCAGCGTGAAGCCGAGCGCGCCATGGCCCACGTTGAGCCACAGGTTCGAGTGCGGCGTCGCGCCGATGACCGGAGTGCCCTTCGGCGTCGCGGGACGCATGCCGCACCAGGGACTCAGCGCCGTGAAGTCCGAAGCCTTCGGGAACGCCGCCTTCACCTCGCTCACCAGCTGGTCCACCCGTTCAACGTCGATCACCGCGCGCCTTCCCGACAAGTCCGCCATGCCCGCAACGCGGAGCTCGTCACCGAGCCGCGCGTAGACGACCTTTCTCTTGTAGTCGGTGATGCTGATCTTGGGAGCCCCGCGATCGTCCACCACCGGAAGCGTGAGGCTGTAGCCCTTCAGGGGATAGACCGGGATGCGAATTCCCAATGGCCTGGTGAGGTACGGCGCATTGGTGCCGAGCGCGAGCACGTAGGCGTCGGCCTCGAACACGCCCCGGTTGGTCTCCACGCCCATCAATCGCCCTCGCCACGGCAGCAGCCGTTCGACTTCCACGCCGAAACGATACGTCACCGGGTTCGCGCCGCTCGTCATGATTCGTTGCAGCTCGTTGCAGAACTTGTAGCAATCGCCCGCATCCTCGCTCGGCGTGTAGATCGCGCCCGCGATGCGCGGGGCCATCATTTCCAGCGCCGGCTCGATCTCGACGCATTGCGCGGGATCGAGCGCGCGCTGCTCGGCGCCGAGCGTGCCCATGAAATCCATCAGGCGCTTCGCGGACTCGAACGAATCCCGGTCCGTGTGCACGACGAGCTTGCCGTTCTTGACGTAATCGAAATCGAGCTCGTGGGTCCCGACGAGATCGTGCATGAGGTCGCGGCTGTAGAAGGCGAGGCGCAGGAGCTTCCGCGTAGTGTCCTCGGCGGTACGCGGGTTGCACGCCGCGAGAAACTCGATGATCCAGCGCCATTGGCCGGGATCGAGCTCGGGGCGGAAGCGCAGCGGCGAATCGCGTCGCAGGAGCCACGGCGGAATCTTCGGGATGACCGACGGGCTCGCGAGCGGCGCGACATAGCTGTACGAAAGCTGGCCGCCGTTGGCGAAGCTCGTTTCCAGGGCGACGCCCGCGTTGCGCTCGAGCACGGTCACGTCGTGCCCGTCGCGCCAGAAATACCAGGCGCTCGCCACGCCGGCGACTCCGGCTCCGAGGATGACGATCTTCATGAGGAAGGGCGAATTCTCGCAGAAAGAAGCCGCACCCGCGCGCGGGTGGCGCGAAAGGAGCCCTCGACATGCCGCGCGGTCAGGCCGCTTCGGACGACTCCTCGGTGAAGCGGCCGATGATGTCGGCGATACCGGCGGGTTCCTCGAGGAAGAGCTCCACGAGGCGCGGATCGAATTCCGTGCCCATGCCTTGCCGCAGGTAGGCGATCGAGTTCGAGACGGGCCACGCGGCCTTGTAGCAGCGCTTGCTGGTGAGCGCATCGAACACGTCGGCGATCCTGATGATGCGGGCCTCGACCGGGATCTCGGCGCCGCGCAGGCGATCGGGGTAGCCGGCGCCGTCCCAGCGCTCGTGGTGGTGGCGGGCGATGTGCCGCAGGGACTCGATGTGCTGCATCTTCTCGAGAGACAGGTCGTGAATCAGCGAGGCGAGGATCTCCTCGCCTTTCGCGGCGTGACCCTTCATCGTGGCGTACTCCGATTGCGTGAGCGGTCCCGGCTTCAGCAGGATCGAATCGGGGATCGCGATCTTGCCGATGTCGTGCAGCGGCGCGAAGAGGCGCACGTACTCGACCCACGACTCGTCGCGCGCGATCTCGGGCGCGATCCGCCTCGCGATGCGCTCCGAGTAATACGACATCCGGCTGAGGTGGCTGCCCGTTTCGACGTCGCGGAACACCGAGATCTCCCGCAGCAGCCGCAGGCCGCCGAAGAGGACATCCACCGAGCGCAGCGCGTTCACGATCATGAGCGAGATGATCCGAACGAAGAGGTCGAGCTGGCGGATCACGCGCGGGGTGAAGGCGTCTACCGCGTCGGCGTCGAAGAACACGAAGCCGAGGAACCCCCGGTCGTCGAAGACCGGCACGGTGTAGCTCGCGCGATAGCCCGCGGCGAGAATGCGCGCGGAGTGCTCCTGCTCGCCGAGGTTCGCGGCCTCCAGGTTACCGATCACGCGTGCGCGGCCCGAGCGGCGCACTTCGTCGAGCCAGCGCGCCTTGGCGAGGGGAACGCGATAGTCTTTCAGCGGAGATGCGTCCAGCGGGCTATGCAGGAAGGTCTTGATCTCGCCGGTTTCCGCGTCGTAGAGCGCCACGGCGATGCGCACCACGAACGGAAAATACTCGCATACGTCGCGGTGCAGCCGGCTCAGGCTGTCGTTGAGGGTTTCGATGCCGTCGCGCACGTTAAGTGAACAGGAGGGGCCGCGATCTATTCCCCTCGTGCAGAGGGTCCTTGGAGCGCGCCCCGAGCGAGCATCAGAGCAGCGGCACGATAAGCAGCGCCACGATGTTGATGATCTTGATGAGCGGGTTCACCGCGGGGCCGGCGGTGTCCTTGTAGGGATCGCCCACCGTGTCGCCCGTCACCGCGGCCTTGTGGGCGTCGGAGCCCTTGCCGCCGAAGTGGCCGTCCTCGATGTACTTCTTGGCGTTGTCCCACGCGCCGCCTCCCGTGCACATCGAGATCGCGACGAACAGGCCCGTCACGATGGTGCCCATCAGCATGCCGCCGAGGGCCTGCACGCCCGCGTCCTTGCCCATCAGCCAGCCGACGATGAGCGCCACCGCGATCGGCGAGAGCACCGGCAGCAGCGACGGGATCATCATCTCCTTGATGGCGCCCTTGGTGAGCATGTCGACCGCGCGCGAATAGTCGGGCTTCGCGGTGCCTTCCATGATCCCCTTGATCTCGCGGAACTGCCGGCGCACTTCCTCGACCACGAATCCCGCGCAGCGTCCCACGGCCTCCATCGCCATCGCGCCGAAGAGATACGGAATCAATCCACCGACGAAGAGCCCGATGATGACCGCCGGGTTCGACAGGTCGAAGGTGATGTGCCGGCCGGCTTCCTCGAGCTTGTGGGTGTAGTCGGCGAAGAGCACCAGCGCGGCAAGGCCGGCCGATCCGATCGCGTATCCCTTGGTCACCGCCTTCGTGGTGTTGCCCACGGCGTCCAGCGGATCGGTGACGTTGCGGACTTCCTTCGGCAGCTCCGCCATCTCGGCGATGCCGCCCGCGTTGTCGGTGATCGGACCGTAGGCGTCGAGGGCCACGATGATGCCGGCCATGGACAGCATCGAGGTCGCGGCGATCGCGATGCCGAACAGGCCCGCGAGCGAGTACGCCGCCCAGATCGCCGCGCACACCGAGAGCACCGGCCACGCGGTCGAGCGCATCGACACGCCGATGCCCGCGATGATATTGGTCGCGTGCCCCTTGGTGGAGGCCTCGGCGACGTGCTTCACCGGCGGGAACTCGGTGCCGGTGTAGTACTCGGTGATGAATACCATGAGGCCCGTGAGCACCAGGCCCACCACGCAGGTGCCCCACAGCCGCAGGACCGTGAAGGCGCCCGAGCTGCCGGCCACATCCCCCATCATCCAGTCGGTGACGAAGTAGAACGCGACCAGCGAGAGGAGGCCCGCGACCGCGAGCCCGCGGTAGAGCGCGTTCATGATCTTTCCGCCCTGCGCGGCCTTCACGAAGAAGCAGCCGACGATCGACGCGATGATCGAGACCGCGCCCAGCACCAGCGGATAGGTCACCGCGTTCCCGACCGTGGCGGGGCTCGGGAAGAGGAGCGCCGCGAGCACCATCGTCGCGATGATGGTCACCGCGTAGGTCTCGAAGAGGTCCGCCGCCATGCCGGCGCAGTCGCCCACGTTGTCGCCCACGTTGTCGGCGATGACCGCGGGATTGCGGGGATCGTCCTCGGGAATTCCGGCTTCGACCTTCCCCACCAGGTCCGCGCCGACGTCGGCGCCCTTGGTGAAGATGCCGCCGCCGAGGCGGGCGAAGATCGAGATGAGGGAGGAGCCGAAGGCGAGGCCGATGAGCGGCTTCACGATGTCGCTCATGCGCGCGTCGTGCGCCGAGGTTCCCATGAGGTACATGAAGAATCCCGACACGGCGATCAGGCCCAGGCCGACCACGAGCAGGCCCGTGATGGCGCCGCCCTTGAAGGCGATGTCGAGCGCGGGGCCGATCCCGTGGCGTGCCGCTTCCGCGGTGCGCACGTTGGAGCGCACCGAGACGTTCATGCCGATGTATCCGGCGGCGCCCGAGGCGATCGCGCCGATGGCGAATCCGCAGGCGGTCACCCATCCGAGACCCGGGACGAACCCGAGCACGATGAAGAGGACCACGCCCACCACGCCGATCGTCGTGTATTGCCGGTTGAGATACGCCTTCGCGCCGGTCTGGATGGCCGCGGCGATCTCGCGCATGCGGTCGTTGCCGTCGGGCTGGCGCAGGATCCACGCGGCCGTGAAGCCCCCGTACACGAGGGCGATCGCGCCGCACGCCAGCGCTATGAGAATTGCGTTGTTCAACATCTGCTTCTCCCAGGTTTTTTTGAGTGCGTCACTGCGTCGTCACAGCTTGAAATCACTGTGCGTCTTCTTGCGCACGGCCAGGTTCTTCAGCCGTACGTACCTCGGCAGCCCGTTCTCGAATGGCGGGAACGCCTCGCCCGAGATGAGCGGCTGCAAATAGTTGCGGCACTTCGCGGTGATGTGGAAGCCGTCCGCGGTGATGAAGTCGCGCGGCATCTTCTTCTCGACGTTGGCGACGTCGGTCAGCTTCGCGACGCCGATCTTCCAGCGATAGGGCCTGCTCGACGTGCGCACGATGGTCGGCATCACGCCCGACATGCCCTTCGCGGCGAATTCGACCGCGGCCCTGCCCACCGCGTACGACTGCTCGAGATCCGTCTTCGAGGCGATGTGCCGGGCGGCGCGCTGCAGGTAATCGGCCACGGCCCAGTGCTGCTTGTACTTGAGCTTCGACTGCACGAGGTTCGCGAGCATGGGCGCCACGCCGCCCAGCTGCGAGTGGCCGAACGCGTCCTTCAGTCCCGATTCCGAAAGGAACTTGCCGTCCCTGTCCTGGATGCCTTCGGAAGCGCCGACCGCGCAGTAGCCGTGCGCCTTCACCGCCTCGTCGACGCGCGCGAGGAAGGCCTCCTCGTTCCACGGCACCTCGGGAAAGAGGAGGATGTGCGGTCCCTGCCCGGCGGCGCGCTGCGCGAGGCCCGTGGCCGCGGTGATCCATCCCGCGTGGCGTCCCATCACCTCGAGGATGAAGACCTTGGTGGAAGTCTTCGCCATCGACTCCACATCGAGCACGGCCTCCATCATGCTGGTCGCGACATACTTCGCGACCGATCCGAAGCCCGGGCACGTGTCGGTGATCGGAAGATCGTTGTCGACCGTCTTCGGCACGTGAACGGCGACGATCGGATAGCCCATCTTCCCGGAGATTTGCGAGACCTTGAGGCAGGTGTCGGCCGAATCGTTGCCGCCGTTGTAGAAGAAGTAGCCGATGTCGTGCGCCCTGAAGACCTCGATCAGGCGCTCGTATTCGTGGCCGCCCTTCTCGACGCCCCTGAGCTTGTAGCGCGCCGAGCCGAACGCGCCGCCGGGCGTGTGCACCAGGGCGCGGACGTTGGCCGCGGGCTCGCGGCTCGTATCGATGAGGTCCTCGGTGAGCGCGCCGATGATGCCGTTCCTTCCGGCGTAGACCTTGCCGATCTGCTTGCGATGCTTGCGCGCGGTCTCGATCACGCCCGCGGCGCTCGCGTTGATGACGGCGGTCACGCCGCCGGACTGCGCATAGAAAGCGTTGCGTGGCATGGCGATTCGCGCTTCGCCCTAGCCGAGAGCCGCGAAGACGCGCTCGCGCACCTCGTCGACGGTCCCGATGCCGTCGACACGGTCGTACCGGGGCGCGTTGGGATCGCCGGCCCCGTGCCACTTCTCATAGAACACTACGAGGGGCTCCGTCTGGTCGTGGTAGATGCCGAGGCGGTTCTTCACCGTCTCCTCCTTGTCGTCCACGCGCTGGATGAGCGCCTCTCCCGTGATGTCGTCCTTCATGTCGTTCTTCGGCGGGTTGTACTTCACGTGATAGGAGCGCCCCGAGGGCTGGTGCACGCGCCGCCCCGACATGCGCTCGATGATCACCGCGTCGGGGACCGCGATCTCCACCACGTGTTCGAGGCGCACGCCGGAATCGCGCATCGCCTCCGCCTGCGGGATCGTCCGGGGGAAGCCGTCGAAGAGGAACCCGTTGGCGCAGTCGGGCGCCTTGATGCGCTCCCTCACGAGCCCGATGATGATGTCGTCGGAGACGAGGTCGCCGCGATCCATCACCTGCTTTGCCGCGAGCCCGAGGGGCGTCCCCGCCTTCACGGCGGCGCGCAGCATGTCGCCCGTCGAGATCTGCGGAATGCGGTACTTCTGCGTGATGAAGGTCGCCTGGGTGCCCTTGCCGGCTCCCGGTCCACCCAGCAAGATCAGGCGCATCCGCAACCCTCCGAGGGTCGTTTCTTGTGAACCCGTGATTATACGTGCCCCAGCTTCGCGCGGACCCTCTCCAGGTCTTCCCGGGTGTCGACTCCCGCCTCCATCGGCTCGTTCCAGAAGGCGACGGCGATCCGGTGCCCGTGGCCCAGCGCGCGAAGCTGCTCCAGGGCCTCGAAGCGTTCCGCCACCGTGGGCGAAAGCGACGCGTATTCGCGCAGGAACCGCACGCGATACGCGTAGAGGCCGATGTGGCGATAGGCGGCGAAGCCCTCGGGAAGCGTGTCGCGGGTCTTGGCGAACGCGTCGCGCGCGTAGGGAATCGGCGCCCTCGAGAAATACTGCGCGTATCCCTCGGTGTCGATCACGACCTTCACGACGTTCGGATCGAAGAAGGCCTGCGCCGACGTGATCGGATGAACGGCGGTCGACATCGACGCATTGGGACGCAGCGCGAGCTCGCTCGCGACCTTGCGGATCAGGGCGGGATCGATGAGCGGCTCGTCGCCCTGGAGGTTGACCACGATCTCGCCGGGCTTCAGGCCGAGCAACGCGACCGCTTCGGCGAGGCGATCGGTGCCCGTCTCGTGCGACGTGGAGGTCGTGCACACCTTGTGGCCGTACGCGGCGACCGCGTCGCCGATGTCGCTGTGGTCGGTCGCGACCACGACTTCGTCGGCGCCGCTCGCCAGCGCGCGCTCCACCACCCACACCACGAGCGGCTTCCCGGCGATGTCGGGGAGCATCTTGCCCGGAAGGCGCGTCGAGCGCATGCGCGCCGGGGTCACGACCTTGAAGGCGAGCCGCTCCACGGGCGATTCAGGGCTCTTCTTCGGGACGAAGCGTGCGCGCTTCCTCCTCGAGCATCACGGGAATGTCGTCCTTCACGGGGAACGCGAGGCGGTCGCCCTTGCAGATGAGCTCGGAAGCCTCCTTGCGCCACAGCAAGGGCCCCTTGCACAGCGGACAGACGAGAATCTCAAGCAGCTTGGTGTCCATCGGCGCTCCGGCGGGTCTGGGCGATGCGGGTGAGAAGGAAATCATCGAACTCGGGCGGCAGGATCGCATCGACCCGCAGGTACCACATGCGCGAATCGGCGAATGCCGCGCATTTTACGGCATCCTTCTCCGTCATGACGATCACCTCCGCGCCCGGGAGCTTGAGCTCCTGGGATTGGAACGCGTGATGGTCGTCGAAGGCGATGCCTCTCGCGGCGACGCCGAGCGTGGCGAGATGCTCGAAGAACCGCGCCGGATTGCCGATGCCCGCCACGGCGACGACCGAGCGCCCCCGTGCCGCGAGCGCGAACTCCGGCGCCGACAGGTTCTCGTTTCCGGCGAGGGCGACGAAGCGTTCGCGCCCGAGGGTCATCGCGAACTGCCGCGGCGCCGGCACCGTGTCGGCCCAGCCGCCGTTCACGATCACGGCATCGACGCTTTGCAACCGGGACACGGGCTCGCGCAAGGGCCCGGCGGGAAGCATGAGGCCGTTGCCGAAGCGCCGCTCGCCATCGACCACGGCCAGCTCTACATCCCTCGCGAGCGCGTAGTGCTGCAGGCCGTCGTCGCTCACCAGCACGTTGACCTCGGGATGCGCATCGAGGAGCGCGCGCGCCGCGGCGGGCCGGTCGGGCGACACGTACACCGGCACGCGCGAGCGGCGCGCGATCAGCACGGGCTCATCGCCGAAATGCTCGGGCGTCGCGACATCGGGGTACACCCGGACCACGCCCAGGGGATCGTGCTCCCGGCGCGGCACGCGGCCGTAGCCACGCGCGACCACGCCGGGCGTCCAGCCGCGGCGCATGAGGACCTCGAGGATCTCGATCACGACCGGCGTCTTGCCGGTTCCACCCACCGTGATGTTGCCGACGACGACGACGGGAACGCGGGCCCGCCACGACGGCAGCAACCGGTTGCGGTATGCGAATCGCCGCAGCGCGACCACGGCCGCGAACGCCAGCGCGAACGGCAGCATGAGGAGCGCGCCCCCGCCCAGTCGCTGCCA
>JADGRS010000084.1 GCA_017880705.1 Burkholderiales bacterium | reverse complement strand
TCATCGCGCTCACGACGCACCGCGCGGGCTACCGGGTCCTGCTGATCCATCCGGCCGAGGCGATGCATCCCGCCGCAGCGAACGCGCTTCTCAAGACGCTCGAGGAGCCGCCCGCGCACACACTCATCGTGCTCGTGAGCGACCAGCCGGCGCGGCTCCTGGCGACGATTCGCAGCCGCTGCCGCATGCTCTCTCTCGGCGCCCCGCCACGGGAGGAGGCGCTCGAGTGGCTGCGCGCGCAAGGCGTCGCGGCGCCCGAAATCGCGCTCGCGGGCGCGGGCGGCGCGCCGCTTCTCGCGCGCGACCTCGCCGAGCCTCCCGAGGCGGAGCTTCGCCGGCGCGTCCTCGCCGAGCTCTCGCGGCCCGGCGGCGCCGATCCGGTGCAATTCGCAGCGGGCATGGAAAAGGCCGGCGTCGAGCGCTTCATCTACTGGATGCAGACGTGGGTGCACGATCTCCTACGCGTGCGCCTGGCGGGCGAGGCGCGCCATCATGGCGATCTCGGGGCGGCGCTCAAGGCGCGCGCCCAGTCAGCGGATGTCGAGGGCTTGTTCGCGCTCGAGCGCGAGCTCGCGGCGGCGCGGCGCCTCGCCTCCCACCCGCTCAATCCGCGGCTCGTGGCCGAGCACTTGTTGATGGCATATAACCTGGCCACGCGACCGAAAGGGTAGGGCGCGCCCCAAACCACGGTTCGCGCCCGCGCGGCTCTTGGCCTACAATCCAATCACTGTGGGCACCAAGCCATGAGCGAAGCCGCCGCTGAATCCATAGCCAACCGGCCGGGAGTTTTTACTCTCACCATCCGGTCCAAAGCCGCGCTGTATGCGGCGTGGATGCCTCTTTTGCGCGGGGGCGGAATCTTTTTGCCCAGTAGCCGGTCCCATGCGTTGGGGGAGGAGGTCCTGATCCTCCTGTCGCTGCTGGACGATCCGAACAAGATCCCGCTGCAAGGCAACGTCGCATGGATCAATCCGGCGCACAGCGCGGGCAACCGCCCGCAGGGCATCGGCGTCCAGCTTCACGAAAGCGAAGTCGGGCGCGAGCTCCGCAAGAAGGTCGAGGGACTGCTCGCCGGCGCCCTGCAGTCCTCACGGCCGACCCACACGATCTAGCCCTGCCGCTCGCGGGGCAAAGGCGCCGAGCAGGAGGCCACGTGTTCTGGGAAAAGCCGCTCGACAACGCTCTGTCAATGCTGAAGAAGAACGTCTCGGCGCCGGTGCGCGTGGTGCTGTGGGACGGGCGCGAGGTCTCCTTTTCGGAGACGCCTAGCGTGACGGTGCGCCTGAAGGGGCGGCGCGGCGCGGCGGCGCTCATGCGCCCGAGCCTTCTCACGCTCGCCGAGGCGTATATCGACGGCCATGCGGATCTCGAGGGCGACGTGGGCGCGGCGATCCGCGGCGCCGAGGCGTTCGCGCGCGCGACGCCGCGGCCGCTCTTCCAGTCGCATGGCCTCACGGACGAGCTCCGCTCCCGGAGCGAGGATCGCGAGGCGATCCGGCATCATTATGATGTCTCCGACGAGTTCTATGCCCTGTGGCTCGATCCCCGGATGGTGTATTCGTGCGGCTACTTCCGGCGCGACGACGACGCGCTCGAGGCGGCGCAGCTGCAGAAGCTCGACCACATCTGCGCGAAGCTGCGCCTCGAGCCCGGCGAGACTTTCCTCGACATCGGGTGCGGCTGGGGTGCGCTCGTGCTGCGCGCCGCCGAGCGCTATGGAGTGAAGGCGACGGGCATCACGCTCTCCGAGAACCAGCACCGCTTCGCCAACAAGCGCATTCGCGCGGCGGGTCTCGAGGATCGCTGCAAGGTCGTCCTGCAGGACTACCGCGACACGCCCGGCGAGGGCGTCTACGACAAAATCGCGAGCGTGGGGATGTTCGAGCACGTGGGGTTGCGCAACCTGCCGGTGTATTTCAACACGGTGCGCAGGCTGCTCAAGGAGAGGGGGCTCTTCCTCAACCACGGCATCACCACGTCCGATACGCGCAACCGGGCCGTGGGCCTCGGCGCCGGCGAGTTCATCGACCGCTATGTGTTCCCGAGGGGCGAGCTTCCTCACCTGCACCGGGCCGTGTTCGAGATGAGCGAGCAGAACCTCGAGATCCACGATGTGGAGTGCCTGCGAACGCACTACGCGAAGACGCTGGAGCTCTGGAGCGCGAATTACGAAAGGAACGTCGACGCGGCGGTCGCGGCGTCCAACCAGCGCACCGCGCGCATCTGGCGGCTGTACCTCGCCGGATGCGCGTACGCCTTCGAGCAGGGATGGGTGTCGATCTACCAGGTGCTCGGATCGAAGCAGACGAAACCCGGGCGCACGTCGCTGCCGCTCACACGGGAGTGGATGTACCGCGGCGAAATCTAGCTCAGCGCGCGCTTTCGGATGCCGGCCGATGCCCGCGCCGGTAGAATCACGCGCATGCTCGTCGATTCCCATTGCCACCTCGATTTCCCGGAGCTGCACGCCGATCTGCCCGGCGTCATGTCGCGAATGAGCGACAACGGCGTCACGCACGCGCTCACCATCAGCACCACGCTGCAGACTTTTCCCGCCGTGCGCGAGGTCGCGCGGTCGCGGCCCAACCTGTGGTGCACCGCCGGCGTGCATCCGGACGAGCTCCGCGACGGGCGCGAGGTGGGCATCGACGAGCTCCTCGAGCTCGCGGACGATCCGAAGGTAGTGGGCATCGGCGAAACCGGGCTCGATTACTTTCGCGTCGAGGGCAACACCGAGTGGCAGCGCGAGCGTTTCCGCACCCACATCCGCGCCGCGCGCCGTTGCGGCAAGCCGCTGGTGATCCACACCCGCGCCTCGGCGGACGACACGCTGCGAATCATGCGCGAGGAAGCCGCGGGCGAGGTGGGCGGCGTCATGCATTGCTTCACGGAATCGTGGGACGTGGCCGAAGCGGCGATGGCGCTGGGCTTTCACATCTCCTTCTCCGGCATCGTGACCTTCAAGAACGCGAAGGACCTGAAGGATGTCGCCCGGCGCGTTCCCCTCGAGCGCATGCTGGTCGAGACGGATTCGCCGTACCTCGCGCCCGTGCCCCATCGCGGCGAGTCGAACCAGCCCGCCTACGTGAAGCACGTGGCCGAGGAGATCGCGCGCCTGCGAGGCATCACGCTCGAAGAGGTCGCCGCGGCCACCACCGGAAACTTCTTCCGCCTCTTCGGCCACGCGCGGCTGGCGTGAGCGCACCGCGGCTGCTTCTCTATTGCCGCGCGGGCTTCGAGAAAGAGTGCGCCCAGGAGATCACCGCGACCGCGGCGGCGGCGGGCGTGAGAGGCTTCGTGAAGGGGCGCCCCGACAGCGGCTTCGCGATCTTCCAGGCGCATGACGACGACATGGGCGTCGAGCTCGGCAAGCGGATCGAGTTCAGGCGCCTGGTGTTCCCGCGCCAGCTCGTGCGCACGGGCGAGCTCCTGGCGCTCGCCGAGGGCGACCGCGTATCCCCCATATCCGCCGCCGCGCGATCGCTCGGCAGCCGCTTCGCGGGGCTGCGCATCGAGATGCCCGACACCAACGACGGCAAGTCGCTCTCCGCCCTCGCAAAGCCGCTGACCCCGCATCTCGAGAAGGCGCTGGCGAAGGAGGGAGTCGTGTTCGACGACGATCGCGCCACGGAGCGCCTGCACGTCTTCTTCGTGGGCGGGCTCGCGTGCCATGTAGGCGTTTCGACGATCGGCAACAGCTCGGACTGGCCCATGGGCATCGCGAGGCTGCGAATGCCATCGGGATCGCCGTCGCGCTCGACGCTCAAGCTCGCCGAGGCCATCATGCAGTTCCTCGACGAAAAGGAGCGCGCGCAGCGCCTCGCGCCGGGAATGACGGCGATCGACCTGGGCGCATCGCCCGGCGGCTGGACCTGGCAGCTCGTGCAACGCGGCCTCATGGTGATCGCCGTGGACAACGGGGCCATGGATCCCGCGCTGCTCGAAACGGGGCAGGTGAAGCATCGCCGCGACGACGGCTTTCACTACCGTCCCGCGGAGCCCGTCGACTGGATGGTGTGCGACATGGTCGAGAGCCCCGCCAGGATCGCGCGGCTCGCGTCCCAGTGGATCGCGCAAGGATGGTGCGCGGAAACCATCTTCAACCTGAAGCTGCCGATGAAGAAGCGCTGGGAGGAAGTGGAGCGCTGCCGCGGCATCGTCGACGAGGCGCTGGGCGGTGGCGGCTACTACCTGCGCATCAAGCATCTGTACCACGACCGCGAGGAAGTGACGGCGTATCTCGCGCGGCGCAGGCGCGAGCTAAACTGAGCCCCGGCACGCGAGGAGCGCATGGCGGCAAGGATCGTGATCAGCGAGTTCATGGACGCGCCCGCGGTGGCGGCGCTGCGCGGGCGCTTCGAGGTCGACTACCGGCCGAAGCTCGTCGACGACCCGTCGGCTCTCGAGGCGGCGTTGCAGTTTGCCGACGCGTGGATCGTGCGCAATCGCTCCCAGGTGCGCGGGCGCGCCCTCGACGCCGCCGTGAACGTGAGGGTGATCGGACGGCTCGGCGTGGGACTCGACAACATCGACCTCGCCGCGTGCGAGGCGCGCGGCATCGAGGTCATTCCCGCGACGGGCGCCAACGCCGAGTCGGTCGCCGAATACGTGATCACGGCGGCCCTCATGCTGTTGCGCGGAGCCTATTCGTCGACGCGCGCCGTGGAGGCGGGGACGTGGCCGCGGCAGATGCTCTCGCAGGGTCGCGAGGCGGCCGGGAAGGTGCTCGGCATCGTCGGGCTCGGCAGCATCGGCCGGCTCACGGCCCGCAAGGCCCGCGCCATGGGGATGAAGGTCATCGCCCACGATCCGTTCCTGCCGGCGCGGACGGAGGCGTGGACGGAGGTCGGCGAAGGCGCGCGCGACCTTGACGCGCTGCTCCGCGAAAGCGACGTCGTGTCGCTGCACATTCCGCTCACCGCCGAGACGCGCGGCCTGCTCGACAGCGCTCGCCTCGCGGCCATGAAGCGCGACGCCGTCCTCATCAACACGGCGCGCGGAGGGATCATCGACGAGGCGGCGCTTGCCGCCATGCTTCGGGAAGGGCGCCTTGGCGGCGCGGCGCTCGACGTCTTCGACAAGGAGCCGCTCGCGGCGGGCTCGCCGCTCGTGGGAGCGCCGCGGCTCCTGCTCACGCCCCACATCGCGGGCGTCACGCTCGAATCCAACGAGCGCGTCTCGGCCCTCATCGCGCAGAGGGTCGCTGCGGCACTCTCGCGCTAATACCTGAACACCTGAATTAGATTGTTGTAAGAGTCGGTCCAGAGCCGCCAGTCGGGACGCGGCGCCACCGGCTCCGTCGCCGCGACGATCGTAGGCCGGAGGATGAAGGACTTGTCGCGCGTGAGGATCACCCAGTCGCTCGTGGTGCCGCCGGACTCGCCCGACTCGTGCAGGTAGGCGTACTCGAGCTTGTGCTTCTCCGCGATCGCGAGGAGGACCGGCTTCAGGTCCAGGAAGCGGTTGGAGACGTGGAAGGCGATCACGCCGCCGGGCTTCAGGTGGCGCAGGTACTCGGTGAAAGCCTCCACCGTGATCAGGTGGACCGGAATCGAGTCCCCCGAGAACGCGTCGACTGCCAGCACGTCGAAGTTCTGGGGCTCCTCGCGCTCGAGCGACAGGCGAGCGTCGCCCAGGACGATCTCGATCTTCGCGGGCGAATCGGCGAGGAACGTGAACCATTTCTTCGCCACGCCCACGACGGCCGGATTGATGTCGTAGAAGCGGTAGACGTCGTCCGCGTCGCCGTAGGCCGCGATCGTTCCCGCGCCCAGCCCGATGATGCCGACGCGGATGGGCTTTCCCTCGAGGGCGAGGAGCGTGAGCCCGAGGCCCGACGTGGGCTTGTAATACGTCGTCGCCGTGCGACGGAATTTTTCCGCGAGCCACTGCTCGCCGTGCAGGATCGAGCCGTGTACGAGGGAGCGGTAACGGGTCTCCGGGTCGTCGTCGCGCATCTGGGTCTCCTTCACCCGAAGGACGCCGTAGTAGTTGCGCTCGATGTAGACCGTGTCTTCGGTGAAGTGGCGCACGCGCCAGATGAGCGCGCCGCATGTGAAGGCGAGCACCACCGCGAGCAGCCCCACGATCGGGAGGGGCCGGCGCACGTTGGTCCCGAGCGCGAGCGCGGCGACCACGATGAGCGCGAGGTCGAGCTCCAGGTATCCGGGCAGCGTGACGGGAGCGACGATGCCCACCAGCACGCCGCCGATGACGCCTCCCAGCGACACCACCAGGTAGAAGAGCGTGAGGTGCCGCGCCCCCGGGCGCCGCCGCGCGAGCTCGCCGTGGCAGAACATGCACACGAAGTAGAGCCCGATCGTGAAGACGGCGATGTTCCAGAGCAGCTCGAACTGCAGGTCCTTGTCGGCGAGGAACCATGCCATCACGCAGAGAACCCAGGCGAGGCTTCCGAGGTAGATGTCGCGCCGGTACCAGTTGCGGCCCTCGAAGCACAGGATGAAGGTGAGGAGGTATACCGCGAGCGGAATCACCCACAGGAGCGGAATGGACGAGATGTTCTGCGTGAGGTGGTTGGAGACCCCGAGGAGCGTGACCGAGCCCATCGCCGCGAGCGCCAGCCAGAGCGCGATCTGCCGCGCGCCCGGCGACGGCTCCTGGGCGGTCGCCGCGATCTGGCCGCCTTCCACCGTCAGGGGCGGAAGGCCGCGGCTCGTCACCGCGAGCGCGGCGCAACAGATCGCGAAAAGCGCGTAGCCAACGGACCACCACAATGACTGGTCCTGGTTCGTGAACCAGGGCTCGAAGAGGAACGGATAGCCCAGGAGCGCGATCATCGACGCGAAGTTCGAGAGCGCGAAGAGCCGGTACGGGCTCGAGCCGGGAAAGGCGCGCGCGAACCAGGACTGCACGAGCGGGCTCGTCGACGACAGCAGAAAGTAGGGGAGTCCCACCGTCGCGAAGAGGAGCGCGAGAATCCTCCACACGGGCGTCTCGCCGCCGACGGGCTTCCACGACGCGTCCGGCGACACGGGAAGGAACGCGAGGCTCGCGACGAGGAGCGCGACGTGGATCCAGGCCTGGCGCCGGCCGTCGACGCGGCTCGCGAGCCAGTGCGCATAGGCGTATCCCAGCAGCAGCACGAGCTGGAAGAACACCATGCACAGCGTCCAGACGATCGCCGCGCCGCCGAACCAGGGCAGGATCTGCTTGGCGAGGATCGGCTGCACGAGGAAGAGCAGGAAGGCGCTGAGGAAGACGGTTGCGGCGTGAAGCAGCATGCGGAAAATGCGAGGAGTGGGCGGGGCGCGGAAGTGCGCGGAATGTTAGCACGGGCCTTCGAGCCCCCCGCGTTGCTACACTGGCAGCCGATGCTCGCCCGCTACCTGCGTTTCATGCTGCTCCTCGAGCTCGCAGCCTACGCGGGGATCGCGGAATGGCTGCATCTGCGGTTCGCATGGAGCTACGGGCCGTTGGCGCTCCTCGGCGTCGTCACGGCGCTCGCCTGGCGCTTCGCGATGGTGTGCATCGGCGCCTCCATCGCCTACGCCGCGAGGTCGCCGCGCGCGGCGCAGCATCGCATCGGTCCGATCGGCGGGCTGAAACTGCTGCTTCGCGAATGGGGCGCCGTCGTCGCGACGAGCCTTTTCCGCTTTCCATGGGAACGCCGCGCCCTGCGCCGCGACCCCGAGCCGGGACCGGCTTCCCCGATTCCGATCATCCTGGTGCACGGCTATTTCGCCAATCGCGGGTACTTCGCGAGCCTGGTGCGCCGGCTCGAATCGCGCGGCGTGGCGCCCATCTTCACGCCCAATCTCACCTCGAGCTTCGCGACCATCGAGCGATACGCCGAGGAGCTGGGCGCCGAGATCGAACGAATCGCCGGCGCCGGAGACGCGCAGGTCGTCGTGATCGCGCACAGCATGGGAGGGCTCGGCGCGCGGGCCTATCTCTGCGCCCATGGCGCCCGGCGCGTGCGCAAGCTCATCACCATCGCGAGCCCGCACCACGGCACCGTGCATGCGCGCTTCGGCGCGGGCGACAACGCGCGGCAGATGTCACCCGGCAGCCGCTTCCTCGAGGAGCTGCGGGAAAGGGAGGGTGCCGGCGGGCCGGGCTGTCCCGTGACCTCGATCTACTCGCCGCACGACAACCTGGTCGCGCCGCAGGAAACGAGCGCCCTGCCCTGGGCGAAGAACATCGCCATTCCCGGCCGCGGCCACGTCGACATCCTGGGATCGCCGCTGCTGGTCGATATCCTCGTGGCGGAGCTGCGCGAGTGCGGCGCGACGGCGGGGCCCTAGAGGAGCGCCAGCAGCTCCTCGCCGTGCCTCGCGACGTCGGGCTTGTCGACCACGTGGGCGATGCGCCCCGTCTCGTCGATCACGAAGGTGACGCGGTCGGCCATGCCCACCGCCGACTTGAGCTTCGCGATGAGGCCGTCGCCGCCGAGCGTGCCGTACGCGCGCCCGGCTTTCCCGTCGGAATCCACGAGGAGCGGGAAGTTGAGCTTGTGCTTCTCGGTGAACGCCCGGTGCGATTCCACGCCCTGCGTCGACACGCCGAGCACCGCGGTTCCCTTGGCTGCGAGCTCGGCATTGTGGTCGCGCAGCGAGCACGCCTGCCGCGTGCAGCCCGGCGTATCGTCCTTCGGGTAGAAGTACAGCACGAGCTTCCGGCCGCGGTAGTCCTTCAGCGAGACGTGCTTTCCGTCGGTCGTGATGCCGTCGAAATCGGGCGCCGGATCGCCGGGCTTGAGGCTCGTCGCCATGATTTGTCGCTCCTCGCGAGCGCTCGCGCGTCGCGTTCCAGTTCGGCGCATGATACCCGCTCCCCTTCGCGTCGATGTTGCGCAGGGGATACGTCAGAGAGGAAAATCACTTTTTCAGAGTGAAAACGGTTGACAAGTGTTTTTGCCTTGCGCATCCTCTCGCTGTCGCGCCAATAGAGGCGAGATGAACAGAACTCAACGTGACCATCAGATTGGAGGATTCATCAATGGCATCTAAGAAAGGCAAGAAGGCATCGAAGAAACCGGCGGCCAAGAAGCCGGCCGCCAAAAAGCCGATGAAGAAGGCCGCGACGAAGAAACCGGCAGCGAAGGTCAAGAAGCCCGCCGCCAAGCGCAAGCCGAACGCCGCTTTCATGAAGCCGATGAACATCAGCTCCACGCTGGCTGCTGTGATCGGAAGCAACCCGATGCCCCGCACGGAGGTCACCAGCAAGCTGTGGGGGTACATCAAGAAGAACAACCTTCAGGACAAGACCAATCGCCGCATGATCAACGCGGACGACAAGCTGAAGGACGTCTTCGGAGGAAAGAAACAGGTCTCGATGTTCGAGATGACGAAGCTCGTTTCGAAGCACCTCAAGTAGTCGCTTCCGCCGGATTCCGGCGGGCTGCAGGAAGGCCGGTCCCAGACCGGCCTTTTTTTTCGGGAGCGCGGCGGGCGGTTGCCTCGCCCGCGGCGCGAGGAGGAAATGCCGTGGAATTCATCTTCACGCCCGCGGCGCCGACGGCGCGCGGGCACTACTCACAGGCCGTGGTGCACGGCGGAATGGTGTACGTCGCGGGTCAACTCCCCATCGATCCGGTCGATCCCGAGGCCCGGATCGCGCCTTTCGAGGGCCAGGCGCGGCGCGTGATCGACAACGTGATCGCGATCCTCGAGGCGGCGGGCAGCGGCGCGGATCTCGTCGTCAAGGCGACGGTATACATCACGGACACGGCGCACTGGCCCGCTTTCAACGCGGTCTACGCCGAGAAGCTGGGCGGCCACAAGCCCGCGCGCACCGTGGTTCCGGTGCAGGCGCTGCACTACGGCTACCTCGTCGAGATGGACGTGATCGCGGCGCTGCGCGATTCCTGACGCAAGCGCGCAAGCCGTTCCCTGTCCGGCTCCCGATCAGGACTTGCGCGCCGCGGGCCGCTTGGCGCCGCGCTTCGAGGACGAGGAGCGTTTCGCGCTTCGCGGCTTTGCGGTGCCGCTTC
>JADGRS010000394.1 GCA_017880705.1 Burkholderiales bacterium | reverse complement strand
GGGGCGCGCAGGAGCGTCTTTCCGCGGCGCTCGACGCGTTGAGCGCGAGCGAGGCCGTCGCCGTCGTGCGCGCTTTCAGCTATTTCTCGCTCCTCGCCAACATCGCGGAAGACCGCCACCACATCCGCCGCGATCGCGACAACCGGCGCGAGGGCGCCGCGCCGCTGGCCTCGACCGTGCGCGGCCTGTTCGCCGAGGCCCGCGAGCGCAACGTCACCCGCGAGGAGGCCGCGCAGAGCCTCGGTGCGATCCGCGTCTACCCCGTTCTCACGGCGCATCCCACGGAAGTGCAGCGCAAGAGCACCCTCGACTGCCAGCTCGCGATCGCCGAGTGGCTCGGGCGCATCGATTCGGCCGACGCGCTGCGCGAGGAGGTCGAAGCCGGCACGATGGAGCTGCGCCGCCTGATCGCCACGCTGTGGCAGACGCGCATGCTGCGCGCGGTGAAGCTCGGCGTGCGCGACGAGATCGAGAACGCGCTCGCTTATTTCAACTACACGTTCATCGAGGCGGTGCCGAGGCTTGCCGCGGAGATCGAGGATTCGATCGCGCTGCTTCCTGAAGGAGGCCCGCGCTCGCGCCTGCCGATCCCGATCCTGCTGGGAAGCTGGGTGGGTGGAGACCGGGACGGCAATCCGTTCGTCGATGCGGAGATGCTGGAGCTCGCCTTCCGGCGCCAGAGCGAGGTGATCTTCGATCACTACCTCGCGCAGGTCCATGCGCTCGGGGGCGAATTGCCGCTGGCGGGCCTACTCGCGCGCGTGACGCCCGAGCTGGCGGCCCTCGCCGAGGCATCGCCGGATACGTCGCCGCACCGGCAGGACGAGCCCTACCGCAGGGCGCTCACCGGAATCTACTCGCGCCTCGACGCGACCGCGGCCGCGCTGGGATTGAGGCTGCAGCACCGCGCCTCGGTGGGGAAGGGCGAGCCGTATGCCGATGCGCAAGCGTACGAACGCGATCTCGACGTGATCGACGCGAGCCTTCGCGCCGGGGGAAGCGCCTTGCTCGCCGACGGGCGCCTGCGGCACCTGCGAGACACCGTGCGCGCATTCGGATTCCACCTGGCGACCGTGGACCTGCGGCAGAACTCGGAGGTGCACGAGACGGTGGTCGGCGAGCTGCTGCGTCAGGCCGGGGTCGTGGAAGACTATGGCGGGCTCGACGAGGAGGCGCGCCGCGAGGTTCTCCTCGCCGAGCTGGCATCGCCCCGCGCGCTGCGATCGAGATTCGCGCGCTACTCGGAGCTCGCGCGCGGCGAGCTCGCGATCTTCGAGGCCGCGGCCGCGGTCCATGGACGGCTCGGCGCCGATGCCATCCGGCAGTACGTGATCTCGAAGACCGACAACGTGTCGGACCTGCTCGAGGTCGCGGTGCTGCTGAAGGAGGTCGGCCTCGTCACGCCCGGCGCGTCGCCGACATCGCGCCTGCAGATCGTGCCGCTCTTCGAGACCATCGCCGACCTGCAGCGCGCGCCGCTCACGATGCGCGCATGGCTCGGAATTCCCGCGGTGACCAGCCTCGTCGCCTCCCTCGGCGGAATCCAGGAGGTGATGCTCGGCTACTCGGACAGCAACAAGGACGGCGGCTACGTCACGTCCAATTGGGAGCTCTACAAGGCCGAGACCGCGCTGGTGGACGTGTTCCGCGAGGCTGGCGTGCGCCTTCGCTTCTTCCACGGGCGCGGCGGCACCGTGGGCCGCGGCGGCGGCCCGAGCTATGCCGCGATCCTCGCCCAGCCGCCCGGAAGCGTGCAGGGCGAGCTTCGCCTCACCGAGCAGGGCGAAGTGATCGCGAGCAAGTACGCCAATCGCGAGATCGGGCGGCGCAACCTCGAGGCGCTCTACGCCGCGACGGTGCGCGCGACGCTCGACAAGGCGCCCCCCACGGGCCACGAGAACTTTCACGACGCGATGGAGGAGCTCTCGCGCGACGCGATGTCCGCCTATCGCGACCTCGTCTACGGCACCGAAGGATTCGTGTCGTACTTCCGCGCGACGACGCCGATCGGCGAGATCGCCGAGCTCAACATCGGCTCGCGTCCGGCGTCGCGCAAGAAATCCACGGCGATCGAGGATCTGCGTGCGATCCCCTGGGTGTTCTCATGGGCGCAGTGCCGCGTGATGCTGCCGGGATGGTACGGATTTGGCGCCGCGGTGACGGCGTTCCTCGCGCGGCGCGGCGCGCCGGGCGAGGCGCTCCTCGAGCGCATGTGGCGCGAATGGCCGTTCTTCCGCGCCATGCTCTCGAATCTCGACATGCTGCTCGCGAAGGCCGACATGTCCGTCGCCGCTCGATACAAGGAGCTGCTTGCCGACCGCGAACTGGCGGAGAAGATCTTCGGGCGCATCCACGGCGAATTCCAGGCCACGGTGAAAGCTCTCTTCGGCATCACGGGGAGCACCGGCTTCCTCGCGGCGAATCCGGCGCTGGCGCGCTCGATCCGCAACCGGTTTCCTTACCTCGACCCCCTGAACCACCTGCAGCTCGAGCTCCTCAAGCGCCACCGCGCCGGCGACGACGAGGAGCGCGTGAAGCGCGGGATTCACCTGTCGATCAACGGGCTCGCCGCGGGGCTTCGCAACTCGGGCTAGCGGTACTTGTCGCGCGGGCCGGCGAGCTCCATCGCCTTCCGGTACGCGGGGCGCGACTCGATCCGCTCGAGGTAGGCCGCGATGTTCGCGTAAGGCGACAGGTCCAATTCGAGGAAGTGGCGCATGGTCGTGAACGCAAACGCCATCATGACGTCGGCCGCGGTGAAGCGCTCGCCCGCGAAGTAGGGGTGCCCCGCGAGCGACGCATCGACGAAGGCCAGCATCTGCTTCACGCGCTCGTGTATCCGCGCCTTGACGGGGCTTGCGTTCGCTTCGGGCACACGCGACAGCACCAGCGCGATCAGCAGGAGCGACATGAGGCTCCCCTCGGCGAAGTGCAGCCAGTAGAGGTAGCCCGCGAATTCGGGCGCTTCGGGGGGCACCGCAAGGCGCCCGCCGGCATGACGATGGACGATGTAGTCGACGATCGCGCCGGATTCGGCAAGCACCACGTCGCCGTCCCGGATGACGGGCGCCTTGCCGAGCGCGTGGAGCGCCTTCATCGGCGGCGGCGCCGCGCCGCTGGGCTCGCGCTGGAACACCTCGAGCTTGTATTCGAGACCGAGCTCTTCCATGAGCCACACGATCCGCTCGGAACGCGATGTCGAGAGATGGTAGACGGTGATCACGGCGCTCCCTTCGTCGAATGCGCGCCCATTCTG
>JADGRS010000393.1 GCA_017880705.1 Burkholderiales bacterium | reverse complement strand
CCAGCGTGAGGGCCACCGAGATCGAGCCCGGGCCGACGGTCAGCGGCATCGTGAGCGGGTAGAACGCGCGTTGGCTGAGAGCATCCGGCGTCCCGGTCGGCTCTTCCCGTGCGAGGGTCGATGGCGAGTTGGGGCTGTTCAGCAGCGACCAGGCGATGGCGCAGACGACCATTCCGCCGGCGACCTGCACGGCCGGAATCGACACGCCGAAGAAATCCAGCACATAGGCGCCGACGAGGGCCGAGGCGATCAGCAGGAGAAAGCTGTTGATCGCGACCGCCTTCGCCATCTTGCCGCGCTCTTCCGCCGTGAGATTGGCGGTCATGGCGAGATAGATCGGCGCTCCGCCGAGGGGATCGACGATGGGCAGCAGCGCGCCGATCGCGAGCAGGATGGTCGCGGCGAACTCGCGCAGGTCATTGAGGAGGGCGAACAAGGCCTTTGTCCAATCGAAGGTTAGCGACGATCGAGGCCACGATTTCCTCCGGCGGCGCCTCGATCGGGACCACCAGCGGATTCTCTTCGGGGCCGGGTTCCTCCAGCGTGTCGAACTGGCTCCGCAGCAGGGAGAGCGGCATGTAGTGGCCCGTGCGCACGGCCATGCGCTGCGTCACGAGCCTGGGCTCTCCCTTGAGGTACACGAAACGCGCGTCGTCGTGCCCGGCGACGAGCCTCTCGCGATACGCGCGCTTCAGCGCGGAGCACGTGACGATGCAACGCTCGCCCGAGGCGCGGGCCGAATCGATCCACAGGGCAATCGCATCGAGCCACGGCCAGCGGTCGTCGTCGGTGAGGGCAATGCCGTCACGCATCCTTGCCACGTTCGCCGCGGGATGGAACGAATCGCCTTCCACGAAGCGCCACTGCAGGCGCTGCGCCAATCCCGACGCCACCGTCGTCTTGCCGGAGCCCGACACGCCCATGACGATGATGACCGAGGGAACCATCGGCCTTGGCGGCGCCGGCCGCTACTTCGGCGCGAACGCGAGTTTCATGTGGCTCGCGTCGAAGTCCTTCGTGCCTTCCCCGGTGGTGGCGTAGCGATAGAGCGCCGCGGCATAGATGCCGGCCAGCGCGCTTTGCACGAGGGCCGTGATGCCGATGGCCAATACCATGATGATGACGGCCGCCACGATCAGGAACACGCTTTGCGTGGCGATGGCCGCGATGACCAGGGCCGCGCCGCAAAAAGCCACTCCCGCGAAGATGAATACGAACGCGGCGCTCAGGCCCACCTGCCCGATGACGTTTTCGCCCCAGGTTTTCTTGAGAAGCGCGGCGCTCTCCTTCACGGCATCGATCGGGCCGACGTCGCGCGCGGCGAGTACCGGCACGACGAGATAGGTCGCGACGGTCCATCCGATCCCCAGCAGGCCGACGATGATCTTGCCGACGAAGCCGACGCGCTCCTGGATGGCGCGAAGGACCATGCCGACGGTCGCGGCGATGAGCGCATAGCCGGCGATGGACGCCATCTTCGAGGTCGCGACGCGAATGCCGTCGCCCAGCGTCGGGTTGCCGCCGTCGAGGCGGATCATGGCGGCGCCGACGAGCGCCACATTGAAGAAGAAGATCACGAAGTACTGGCTGAAGTAGAAGAGGAAGGCGACGGCGTAGACCGCGGGCGACTTGCCGCCCGCGCCGCGCGACATGCCGTCGAGCACGCCCAGCCCGATGACCGGCAGCGCGAAGCACGCGACCACCACGGCGAGCGCGGCCAGGGAGATGATCGGAAACAGCAGCAGCTCCTTGTCCTGCCTCAGGACCGTGGCGCTGGCCTTCACCAAACCCCAGCTGCGGGACAGGCGATCGAACATGGCTGTTCTCCCCTTTGGCGTCGAGCTTTGTCGACTAACATGCGCATTCTGCATGAAGTCACCGGGAGTTTCCGCATGATCGCCGCCATGTGCCGTCTCGCACTCTTCATCCTCGCCGCTTCACTGTCGATTCCCGCCTGGCCGCAAGCGCCGAAGGCCGCGCTCCAGCTGGTGCTGGTCCTCGACGGATTGCGGCCCGACAGCATCAACGCGAGCGACACGCCGAACCTCCAGCGCCTGAAGACCGAGGGCGTCACCTTCGCCAACAGCCACGCGGTATTTCCGACGGTCACGCGCGTGAACGCGACCGCCATCGGATCGGGCAGCTACCCCGATCGCAACGGCATCATGGGAAACAACGTCTACATTCCCGCGGTCGATGCGAAGCACGCGTTCAACAACGACGACGCGAAGCTCCTGCTGCGCCTCGGGGACGACATCGTCACGTCGCCCGGCCTCGCCGAGATCCTGCATGGGGTGGGCGAGCGCCTCGTCGTGGTGAGCTCGGGCTCGTCGGGGGGCGCGCTGCTCGTCGCGCCGCGCTCGCCGCGGGGGCTGGGCCTCGTCATCCACCCGGCCTTTCATCTCTTCGAGGACGCCGGCGACCTGAAGGAAGCGAACGCGACAGTGATGAAGCGCTTCGACCCGGCGCCGAAGAAGGGTGGCGCCGCCGACGCGAACGACGCTTCGGTCACCTGGGCGATCAACGTGCTCGACGAGTACGTGCTGCCGGTGCTGAAGCCGCGCGTCGTCATATCCTGGATGACCGAGCCCGACCACACCCAGCACGCGCACAACCTGGGATCGCCCCAGGCGATCGACTCCATTCGCAACGACGACGCGCAGATCGGCAGGCTCCTGCAGAAGCTCGAATCCCTGGGCCTTCGCGATCGCACCGACATCATGGTCGTCTCCGATCACGGCTTCAGCCACACGGTGGCCAACGTGAACGTCGCGCAGTCGCTGAAGGACGCCGGCCTCATGCCCGCGGAGGAGAGCGACGAAGTGGTGCTCGCGCCGAGCGGCCAGGCGATGGCGGTCCACGTGAAGGGCCACGACCCGAAAAAGATCGCGGCGATCGTGGATTTCCTGCAGCAGCAGCCGTGGTGCGGCGTGATCTTCACTTCGGGACCCGGCGCGGCGCGGCACCAGGGAAGCGTCGCGGGGACGTTCTCGCTCGACTACGTCCATCTTGGCGGCCACGAGAGGAGTCCCGACGTCCTCTTCACGTTCCCGTGGTCGTCGGCGCGGAATCGCTTCGGTGTACGCGGCTCCGACTCCAGCATCGTCGCGAAGGGGCCGACGGGTCCGGTGAACGTCGATACCGCGAACCATGGCGGCATCGGCCCGTGGACGGTGACGAACACGATGCTTGCGTGGGGTCCCGACTTCAAGCGCGGCGTCGTGGTGCGCACGCCCGCCGCCAACGTCGACATCGCGCCGACGATCCTTCACCTCCTC
>JADGRS010000083.1 GCA_017880705.1 Burkholderiales bacterium | reverse complement strand
CCGAATGTCGGCAGCACCTGCGGTGGCGCTGGAGCGCCCGTAGCCGTCGCGGGCAGCTCGACGGTGACCTTGCCGGCGGGTCGCTCGATTGCGGCCAACAGCAGTTGCACGCTGACGGTGGATGTCATCGCAGCCGTCGGGGGCTCTTACATCAATACGCTACTCGCCGGTTCCCTGGTCACCAGCAACGGCAACAACGCCGCGCCGGCTATCGCCACACTCACCGTCGTCGTCCCGTGTCCGATCGTCACGGTCAGCCCGAGCGCGCTGCCCAGCGGCGTCGTTGGGACGCCGTACAACCAGACAATCTTGGCTTCCCCGCCTGGTACGTACACCTTCTCGGTTCTGACGGGATCTCTGCCGGCTGGCCTGTCACTCAACACCTCGACGGGCGTCATCACAGGTTCGCCGACCACAATCGGCTCATTCAATTTCACGATCGCCGGCACGAACGCGAGCGGTTGCGCCGACACGCAGGCCTATACGGTGAACGTCGCGCCAGCCGCGACCGCCTCGCCGGCACAGCCCATCCCCACGCTCTCAGAGTGGGCGATGATCGTCCTTGCCGTGCTCATGGCTTTCACGGGCTTTGCAGTGATGCGCCGCCGCGGAGACTCCTGTGCAGAAGTCAGTCGCGCTACTTCGCGTCCTTCAGGTCTTTCTTGACGTCGCCAAACGTTGCCTGCACCTTGCCGATGGTTTTTTGGACCTTGCCCTCGGCTTCCAGCCTCTCGTTGCCTGCGAGTTTACCGGCGGCTTCCTTGATTTTTCCCTTCGCTTCGTTGACTCGTCCCTTGACCTGATCCTTGTTGATGCTCATGAATTTCTCCTGGTGAACTTAGCGCCGCCAAATCGCCGGCGCGCTGCACGAGTTGATGGGTACCGCTACTCCGACCGCATCGCGATGTCGCGGGTTCCATTGATGCGATCCAAGGAACTCAGTGTTGTTGACACACGGTCCAGGCTAGGCTCAACAGGAGCCAGCGGCGCAGCTGCTGATCCAACGAGTGGTGGCGATTGCACACCGCGGTCTGCGCCATCTGTGTGATCAGCGACTCGGTGTAGCGCCACCAGCCAACGCTCCGCGGTGAAGTCATTATTGAACTCCGCGCCGCACGATTTCGCCATCCCCGCAGAATTGCTCAACGTACCGCTGGCAAACGGCTTCTCGACGGCGACAACCGTGAACTGCCCTTCCTCTGCGAACGGTCCGAGCCGTCGGCTTTTTTGGATGGCTGATGTAATAGGTGAGGGTGCGACCCAGGTCATCCACCATTTCGCGCCGCTCGAAGGGCGTCCCTTGTACGGGGTGTCCTTGCGGACCGGAGTCGTTCGCAAAGGCTGGGGATGTGCACAGAAGTCCAACTGCGAGGCAGACACGAACCGCCCTCATCGGCTTCTTTGACATGGGGGTATCGAAGCGACCGATCCCGTCGGCTACTCGACGAATTCGATCACGACGCGGCGCGAGCGGGCGCTTTTCTTCTCGATCTTCGCGACGCGCAACGCGCCGATCTCGCGCGTGTTGGCGACGTGGGTGCCGCCGCAGGGCTGGAGGTCGACGCCGTCGATCTCGAGGAGGCGCACGCGCCCCACGCCGCGCGGAGGCTTCACCGACATCGTGCGCACGAGGTCGGGCTTGGCGTCGAGCTCCTCGTCGGTGATCCAGACGGTGCGCACCTCGTGGGCCTCGGAGACGAGGCGCGCCAGCTCGCGCTCGAGATGCTCGCGATCGAGGGGCTCGGTCATGTCGAAGTCGAGCCGCGCGTATTGCGAAGTGATGGAGCAGCCGTTGGTCTGGTGCGGGACGATCGCGCACAGCAGGTGCGTCGCCGTATGGAATCGCATGTGGCGATGGCGGCGCGCCCAGTCGAGGCGCAGCGACACCTTCTCCCCGGCGGCGAGATTCGCGAGCGCGCCTTCCTGCCCCGGCGCCGGAACATGGACGATCTCGCCGGGCGCTTCACCCTTCACCGTGTCGGCGATCGCGATCGGCGTACCGTCGGCGCGCAGGAGTGTGCCCGCGTCGCCCGCCTGGCCGCCGCCGCGCGGATAGAAATTCGTGCGGTCCACCACGATGCCGCGCTCGTCGACACGCACGACGCTCGCCTCGGCTTCGGCGCGATAAGGCTCCTCGCGATACAGCTCCTGCGTCATGGTCGACTCCGCAAACGGGCATGAACCGTGCTTTTGTTAACATACCCCAAAGCCCGGGAAGGGGAGGGAGACACCATGACATTCGCCAATGCCGCCCGCGCCGGGCTCGCCGTCCTTGCGCTCGCGTGCGCGCCCGCCCTCGACGCGAAGACGCTGCGCTTCTCGAGCCAGGGCGACATCACCACGCTCGACCCGCACGGCAACAACGAGGGCTTCACCAACGCCTACCTCGACGAGGTCTACGAGCCGCTGGTGACGCGCGGCAAGCAGTTGAAGGTGGAACCGTGCCTCGCGTTGTCGTGGCAGCCGGTGAATCCCACCACCATGCGCTTCAAGCTGCGCCCGAACGTGCATTTCCACGACGGGACGCCCTTTAGCGCCGACGACGTGGTCTTCAGCATCCAGCGCGCCCTCGCCGACACCTCCAACTTCAAGCCCTACCTCGCGGGCGTGCAGGAAGCGCGCAAGGTGGACGACCTCACTGTCGACATCGTCACCGACGGGCCCGCGCCGGTGCTCATCCCGCAGCTGACCGAGGTGCGGATCATGAGCAAGGCGTGGTCGACGGCGCACAACGTGCTGAAGCCCCAGGACTACAAGAACAAGGAAGAGACCTTCGCCTCGCGCAATGCCAACGGCACCGGCCCCTACATCGTGCAAAGCCGCGAAGCCGACGTGAAGACCGTGGCGGTGCTCAACTCCAACTACTGGCGCAAGGTCGAGGGGAACGTGAACGAGGTGGTGTACCTGCCCATCAAGCAGGATTCGACGCGCATCGCCGCACTCCTCTCCGGGGAGATCGATTTCGTGCTCGACCCGCCGCCCCAGGACATCGGGCGCCTCAAGCAGGATCCGAAGATCAAGGTGCTCGAAGGCAACGAGAACCGCACCGTCTTCCTCGGCATGGACCAGTGGCGCGACGAACTCCTCTATTCGAGCGTGAAGGGCAAGAACCCCTTCAAGGACCGGCGCGTGCGCGAAGCCTTCCAGAAGGCGATCGACGTGAACGCGATCAAGACGCAGGTGATGCGGGGGCTCTCGATCCCCACGGCCGTGATGTACGCGCCGCAGGTGGAAGGCTATCCGAAGGACCTCGACCGCGTGAAGCCTCCGGATCGCGAGGGCGCGAAGAAGCTTCTCGCCGACGCGGGCTATGCGCAGGGGTTCTCGGTCACGCTCGATTGCCCCAACAACCGCTACATCAACGACGAGAAGATCTGCGTCGCGATCGCGGCGATGCTCGCGCAGGTGAACGTGAAGGTGAACGTGAACGCGATGCCGCGCGCCACTTACTTCCCGAAGATTCAGAACTACGACACGAGCTTCTACATGCTCGGCTGGGGCGTGCCGACCTTCGATTCGCAGTACGCGCTGCAAAGCCTTGTACGCACGGTCGTGCCCAAGACCGCCGACGGCGACTACAACCTCGGCAAGTACTCGAACGCCTCGGTCGATGCGTCCGTGGACAGGCTGAAGACCGAGGTCGATCCGGCGAAGCGCGCGGCGCTCGCGTACGCGGCTTCCCAGGCTCACATGGCCGATTTCGGGCACATCCCGCTCCACTTCCAGGTGATCCCGTGGGCGATGCGCTCGAACGTGAAGGCCATCCACCGCGCGGACAACCGCCTCACGGTGAAATGGGTGACGATTCAGTGAGCTTCGCGTCATTCCCGCGAAGGCGGGAATCCACTCAACAACCCGGTAATCGGCCAGGCGTGGAAGGGGCGGTTCTTCTCGACCCGGGGGAGCTCGGCCTTTCGACGGGGAGGGATCTCGCTTCTTACGATAGCGCTCGAATTCCTTGCGCTTCTTCTCCTCTGCGGCGTGCGGGGCACCCCCTCTCGAGAAGAACCGCAACCCTTCCACGCCAGGGGTTCCTCACCGGGCGTCGATATTCTCTGCAAGTGCGGCATGCCTGTTCGAGCGGCATCGACTCATTGACTTCGCCCCTGCGTGAAACACCGAGTAGGGCTTGGGGAAAAGTTCGAGAGGGCGCCGAGGTGGTTGGGAACTGTGATGCTCCCGCCACTTGTTCGCCCCTGCTATCCATGAGTGAGTCACTACCGCCCGGGTCGAACTTTTCCCCGCCCTCACTCGGTGGTGATCGCACCCTCGGGTGCGCGCGGTGAATACCCCTTGAATCCCGCGTACGAGCTTGCGGATGTGAAGCAGGGCCCCCGCCACCGCGGGAATGACGCATGATCGCATTCGTCCTGCGCCGGCTCCTGCAGGGCGTCATCGTGATGCTGGTCGTGGGGCTCATCGCCTTCTCGCTCTTCAACTTCGTGGGCGATCCGGTGTCGCTCATGCTGCCGCCCGAAGCGACCCAGGCCGATCGCGACGCAATGCGCCAGGCGCTCGGCCTCGACAAGCCCTTCTACGTCCAGTTCGTGACGTTCATCGGCAATGCGGTGCAGGGCAACTTCGGCATCTCGCTTCGCCTCGGGCGGCCGGTTTCCACGCTGCTGGTGGAACGCCTTCCGGCGACGCTCGAGCTCGCGTTCACCGCGGCGATGATCGGCCTTCTCGTGGGCATTCCCGTGGGCGTCTACACGGCGTTGAAGCGCGACTCATGGGTTTCGCGCGCGCTCCTCACGACGTCGCTCGTCGGCGTGTCGCTGCCGAACTTCCTCATCGGCATCTTCCTCATCCTCATCTTCGCGGTGTGGCTCGGCTGGCTTCCCTCCTTCGGGCGCGGCGACACGGTGAAGATCGGCCTGTGGTCCACGGGCTTCCTCACGAAGTCGGGGCTGAAGTCGCTGATCCTTCCCGCGATCACGCTGGGCTTCTTCCCCGTGACGCTCATCATGCGGCTGGTGCGCGCGGAGATGCTCGAAGTGCTGCGCACGGACTACATCAAGTTCGCGCGCGCGCGGGGGCTGTCGGACCGCGCGGTGAACTTCGGCCACGCGCTGAAGAACACTCTCGTCCCGGTGATCACCATCACGGGGCTGCAGCTGGGCGGCATCATCGCCTTCGCGATCATCACCGAAACCGTGTTCCAATGGCCCGGCATGGGGCTGCTCTTCGTACAAGCCGTCCAGTTCGCCGATATTCCGGTGATGGCCGCGTACCTTTGCCTCATCGGGCTCATCTTCGTGGTGATCAACCTCGTGGTGGACATGCTGTACTACCTCGTCGATCCGCGGCTGCGCGCCGAGCGCGGCGGAAGTGGAGGGCACTGATGGAAGCCGTAAGGCGTTTCTTCGACGGCGACGTTTTCTACAGCTTCAAGCACTCGCCCTTGACGATCACCGCGGCGGTGATCGTGGTCGCGTGCATCGTGGGCGCGACGTTCGCGCCCTTCGTCGCCCCGCACAATCCGTTCGACCTGAAGACGCTGAACCTCCTCGATGCCTTCACCCCGCCCGCCTTCACCGGGCGCGGCAATCCGGACTACCTCCTCGGGACCGACGATCAGGGCCGCGACGTGCTCTCGACGATCATCTTCGGCTCGCGCATGTCGCTCGTGATCGGGCTGGGAGCGACGTTCCTCGCGATGGTGTTCGGCGTGAGCATGGGCCTCATGAGCGGCTATATCGGCGGCAAGTTCGACGCATTCATCATGCGCGTGGCCGACATCCAGCTTTCGTTCCCGGCGATCCTCATCGCGCTCCTCATCGACGGTGTCGCGCGCGCGGTGCTTCCGAAGGGCTCCCACGACGAGCTCGCGGTGTACGTGCTGATCCTCGCCATCGCCGCGGCGGGCTGGGTCAGCTTCGCGCGCACGGTGCGGGGCTCGACGCTGGTCGAGCGCAACAAGGATTACGTCCAGGCGGCGCGGGTGATTGGAAGACATCCCCTCTCCATCATGTTCTCCCATGTGTTGCCCAACGTCCTGGGGCCGGTGCTGGTGATCGCGACTTTGCAGATCGGGGCAGCGATCATTACCGAATCTTCGCTGTCTTACCTGGGCGTGGGGGTACCGCCGACGCAGCCGTCGCTGGGGACGCTGATCCGCATCGGAAACGACTTCCTGTTTTCCGGAGAGTGGTGGATCACGGTTTTCCCCGGGGCGGCGCTGGTGATCGTGGTCCTTTCCATCAACGTGCTGGGCGACTGGCTTCGCGACGCCCTGAACCCGAGGTTGAGATGAGGAAATTGGTGTCAGGTACGAATTTCGGCAGCGAGCATCGGCGCGCCGATGCATCCGAAATTCGTACCTGACACCAATTTCCGAACAGGAGACATCAATGAATCGAATGCTTGCAATCGCGTTACTTTCGGTAACACCGGCGCTGGCCGGCCCGTTCGACCAGCCATACTCCATCATCGAGGTGGACCACGTTCGCTCCGCCGACAGCCACCTGCGGCGGGTGATCGTGAATCGCGTGGACGACGAGAACTCGCTGAACAACCGCTCGGTGGTCGCGCCCGGCCCGCACAAGGTGACCATCGACCTGCCGCCGCGCAAGGGCTTCCACATGGCGACGCAGCAGACGTTCGACCTCGACACCAAGCCGTGCGTGCGCTACTACGTCGCCGCCAGGCTGAAGTCGGAGACCCTGCAGGAGTGGACGCCGGTCGTCCGCCACGAGGATCCGATCGGCGAGTGCCGCAAGAAGTTCGGCGTGAGCTAGATGCCCGCGGCGACTCCCGACGCGAAGCCGCTCCTGCAGGTGAAGAACCTGCGCGTGGAATTCAACACGCGCCGGGGAACGCTCGTCGCCATCGACGACGTGAGCTTCGACATCGCGCCCGGCGAGGTGCTGGGCGTGGTGGGGGAGTCGGGCGCGGGCAAGTCGATCACCGGCACCGCGATCATCGGGCTTCTCGAGCCCCCGGGGCGAATCGCGGGCGGCGAGATCCTCCTCGAGGGCATGCGCATCGACAACCTCCCCGCGGAGGAGATGCGCAAGATCCGCGGCCGGCGCATCGGCGCGATCTTCCAGGATCCGCTCACGTCGTTGAATCCGCTCTACACGATCGGGCACCAGCTCACCGAGACGATCCAGACGCACCTGGCCATGAGCATGGCCCAAGCTCGCGCCAGGGCGATCGAGCTCCTCGCCGAGGTGGGCATTCCGGCGCCGGAGCGGCGCATCGACCACTATCCGCACCAGTTCTCGGGCGGCATGCGCCAGCGCGTCGTGATCGCCCTGGCGCTCTGCGCGAATCCGCAGCTCATCATCGCCGACGAGCCCACCACCGCCCTCGACGTTTCGATCCAGGCGCAGATCATCACGCTCCTGAAGCGCCTGTGCCGCGACAACGGCACGGCGGTGATGCTCGTGACCCACGACATGGGGGTCATCGCGGAGACCGCCGATCGCGTCGCGGTGATGTACGCGGGACGCATCGCGGAGATCGGCCCGGTGCAGGAAGTGATCCACAACCCCCAGCACCCGTACACCGCGGGCCTCATGGCGTCGATTCCGGCGCTGGGCCACGAAGTCGAGCGCCTCTCGCAGATCGAGGGCTCCATGCCGCGCCTCAACGCGATTCCGACGGGGTGCGCCTTCAATCCGCGGTGCCCGCGCGTCTTCGGTCGCTGCACGGTCGAGCGCCCGAGCCTTCTTCCCGCGGGAAAATCCCTCGCGGCTTGCTGGCTGCACGCGGAGGGATCGGTCCCCCTCGACCTGAACAAGGATTGGAGCGAGGGGGCGGTGCATGCCTGAGGCCGGGCGACCGCTCCTCGAGGTGCGCGGCCTGTCGCGCGACTTCGACGTCTCGCGCCCATGGCTCAATCGCGTGATCGAGGGCGCATCGCGGCAGATCCTGCGCGCGGTCGACGGCGTCTCGTTCACCATCAACCGCGGCGAGACGCTCTCGCTCGTCGGCGAATCGGGCTGCGGCAAGTCCACCGTGGCGCGCCTCATCTGCGGCCTTTACACGCCGACCTCGGGATCGATCCTCTTCGACGGCAAGGACCTCGCGAAGATCTCGGATCGCACCGAGATGCTCGCGATGCGAAGGCGCTTCCAGATGATCTTCCAGGATCCGTACGCGAGCCTCAATCCCCGCTGGCGCGTGGAGAAGATCATCGCCGAGCCCATCCGGTCGCACCGGCTCATCGACGACGAGCGCGCGCTGCACAAGCGCGTGGGCGAGCTCCTGGGCGACGTGGGCCTCTCGCCCCTCGACGGCGAGAAGTATCCCCACGAGTTTTCCGGCGGCCAGCGCCAGCGCATCTCGATCGCACGCGCGCTCTCGTCGAACCCTGAATTCCTCGTCTGCGACGAGCCCACCAGCGCCCTCGACGTCTCCGTGCAGGCGCAGATCCTGAACCTCATGAAGGACCTGCAGCGCGAGCACGGCCTCACCTATCTCTTCATCTCGCACAACCTCGCGGTGGTGGCGCACATCTCCAACCGCGTGGGCGTCATGTACCTCGGGCGCATCGTGGAGATCGCGGACACCAAGACGCTCTTCGGGCGACCGCTCCATCCGTACACGCAGATGCTCGCGAGCGCCATTCCGGACATCACGATGTCGGGGAAGTCGCGCACGCCGGTCGCCGGTGAAGTGCCCAACCCGCTCGATCCGCCGCGCGGCTGCTCCTTCAATCCGCGCTGCCCCCACGCGCGCGACAAGTGCCGCGAGGTTCGCCCGGAGCTGTTGCCGTTCGAGGGGGCGCAAGTCGCGTGCCACGGAATCCACGAAGGCTGGATTCCGATCGTTCCCGCGCGCGCGGCAGCGTAGGTTCGAGGCGGGCCTGCAAAGCGAAGAAGGCCCGCTGAATGCTCTTCAACTCCTTCGAGTTCCTGCTCGCGTTCCTGCCGGTCGTATTGATCGGATACTTCGCGTTCAACCGGATTTCTGGCCGCTGGGGAAACGCGTGGCTCGTGGCGGCTTCGCTCTTCTTCTATGCGTGGTGGCGCGCGGAATACCTGGCGCTCCTTGCCGCGAGCATCACCGTCAACTTCATGGTGGGGCGCGTGCTCATGCGCCGCGCGGCGCAGGGGCTGCCGGCCCGGGCGATCCTGGTCGGCGGCATCGCGTTCAACCTGCTGCTCCTCGGCTACTTCAAGTACGCCAATTTCTTCATGGAAAACCTGGCCGCCATCGCCGGGACCTCGGCGCCGCATTTCGACGTGATCCTGCCGATCGGCATCAGCTTCTTCACCTTCACCCAGATCGCCTTCCTCGTGGACGCGCACCAGCGCAAGGCCGCGGAGCCCGATCCCGTCAACTACTCGCTCTTCGTCACCTACTTCCCGCATCTCCTCGCGGGCCCGATCCTGCATCACCGCGAGATGATGCCGCAGTTCGCAGACGCCACGAACAAGCGCCTCGACTGGGAGAACGTCGCGCGCGGGTTGGCTCTTCTCGCGATCGGGCTCGGCAAGAAAGTGCTCATCGCCGACCCGCTCGCGATCCAATCCAACGAGATGTTCACCTCGCCCGTGCCGATCACCTTCGGCGACGCGTGGTTCACGATCCTCTGCTACACCATGCAGATCTACTTCGACTTCAGCGGCTACACCGACATGGCGCTCGGCATGGCGCGGATGATGAACATCCGCCTGCCGGAAAACTTCGACTCGCCCTACCGCCGCCGCAACCTCCAGGAATTCTGGCGCCACTGGCACATGACCCTCACGCGCTTCCTGCGCGACTACGTCTACATCCCGCTCGGCGGCAATCGGCGCGGCGAAGCGTACACGGCCTTCGCGATCGTGGCGACCTTCCTCCTCGGGGGGCTCTGGCACGGCGCCAACTGGACGTTCGTGCTGTGGGGGCTCGTGAACGGCGTGGGCCTAGTCCTGGTGCGGCTGTGGTCGCGCGCGGGGCTGCGGCTTCCCGCGATCGTCGCGTGGGCGATCACGTTCTTCTTCGTGAACATGGCGTGGGTCCTCTTTCGCGCGCCCGACCTCGTGACCGCGAGCTCGTTCTACACGGCGCTTTTCGGCG
>JADGRS010000082.1 GCA_017880705.1 Burkholderiales bacterium | reverse complement strand
TCGCGGTTGGCTTCCGTCACGCTCTTGCCGATGTTGTCGAACGCGTCCTCCTCGTCCTGCTCGGCGCCCGGCGCGGGCGGGGGCTCGTTCATGCCCGCGAAGGTGAGGAGATCCTGCACCTCGGCTTCCTCCATCTCGCGCATCATGCCGCGCTTGATGTGGCTGGGAAGCTCCACGGCGCCGAAGCGCACGCGCATGAGGCGGCTCACCATCAGGCCCACCGCTTCCATCATTCGCCGCACCTCGCGGTTCTTTCCCTCGCGAAGGATCACGTGGTACCAGTGGTTCGAGCCCTCGCCACCGCGGTCTTCGAGCGAGTCGAACTTGCACGACTCGCCGTCGATGTCGATGCCCGTGAGGAGCTTCGCATTCTGCTCCTCGGTGAGCTCCCCCATCACGCGCACCGCGTACTCGCGCTCCACTTCGAAGCGCGGGTGCGTGAGCCGGTTCGCGAGCTCGCCGCTCGTCGTGAAGATGAGCAGGCCCTCGGTGTTGAAGTCGAGGCGGCCCACCGACACCCAGCGCCCGCCGTTCACCTTGGGCAGCTTGTCGAAGACGGTGGGGCGCTTCTCGGGATCGTCGCGCGTGACGATCTCGCCGGCGGTCTTGTGATAGAGCAGCACGCGCGGCAGCGGCTCGCCGAAGCGCAGCCCGAGGAGCTTGCCGTCGAGCTTCACCTTGTCGCCGGGGCCCACCGAGTCGCCGAGCTTCGCCACCTGGCCGTTGATGGTGATGTGGCCCTGGGCGATGAGGATCTCGATGTTGCGCCGCGAGCCGTGGCCCGACTGCGCCATGACCTTCTGCAGCCGCTCGCGCTTCGAGGGGCTCGAGCCTCCCTGGCGCTCGCCGCCGCCGGGGCCCTTGCCCTTGCCACGGCGCTTGTTGGCATTCTGTTGGGGACGGGCCCATTCCGGCACGACGCCGCCGGGCCATTCGAGCTTGTGGTGGGGGGAGGGTCTATCCCGCATGGGCTTGCTCCGAGGACTCTGGGGTTTGCGGCTCGTCCGTTGATCTTTCTTCGGGCGATTCTTCTTCCTGCGGTACGTATTGCAGCGGCGACGAGGCCGCCTCGAGCGCGAGGAGGCTGGCCGAGGCCGGCTCGAGCGCCGACTGCAGGTCCTCCAGGGGCGGAAGCTCCTCGAGCGATCGCAGGTTCAGGTCGTCGAGGAATTTCCGGGTGGTGGCGAAGATGGCGGGCCGGCCGGGCGTTTCGCGCGTGCCGACGATCTCGACCCAGCCGCGCTCCATGAGCGCGTTCAACGTGGGCGGCGACACCGCGACGCCGCGCACCTCCTCGATGTCGCCGCGCGTGACCGGCTGGCGGTACGCGATGATGGCGAGGGTCTCCAGCACCGCGCGGGAATACCGCGGCGGCTTCTCGCTGGAGATGCGGTCGAGGAACTTCTGGTAGTCCGGCTTCACGCGGAAGCGCCAGCCCGAGGCGACCGCGGTGAGCTCGATGGATCGCTCGGCCCACTCGTCCTTCAGCTGGTCGAGCACCTTGCGGATGTTGTCGGCGTCCACCTCGCCCGCGAAGAGCCGCTTCAGCTGCTGCACCGTGAGCGGCTCCGCCGTGGAAAGGAGCGCGGCCTCGAGCACGCGCTTCACGTGCCCGATGTCGATCTCGGGCGCCTCTTGCGCCGCGAGATCGGTGTCGGGAGGAAGCGGCGCCTCGTCGCGCTCTTCGGCGTCGGGGAGCTGCTCGGGATTCGTCTGTTCGTTCATGGGGGTCTCGGGCAATTACCTGGCCTAGGCGATGGTGAGCGTCGCGCGCTCGGCCTTGATCTTCACGTAGATGGGGTCGAAGGGCGTCTGCTGCGTGATCTCGATCATCGACTCGCGCGCGAGCTCGAGGCACGCGAGGAAGCTCACGACGAGCAGCGCGACGCCGCGCTCGGGCTCGAAGAGCTCGGAGAACTCGACGAACTTGCCGGGCGCGAGCCTCTTCAGGATCCGGCTCATGTGCGCGCGCACCGAGAGCTGCTCGCGCGTGATGCGATGGTGCTTCGTCATCCGGGCGCGGGCGAGTATCGAGCGCCACGCTTCCGAGAGATCGGCCACGTGGACGTCGGGAAGCGCCTCGGCGAGCGCCTGCTCGACGTAGATCTCCACCAGCGAGAAGTCGCGTCCCGCCACCGGGATGTCGGAGATCGCGTACGCGGCCTTCTTCATGCGCTCGTACTCGAGCAGGCGCCGCACGAGCTCGGCGCGCGGATCGCCGGGCTCGTTCTCGTCCTCGCGCTTCGGCCGCGGCAGCAGCATCCGCGACTTGATCTCGATGAGGAGGGCGGCCATGAGCAGATAGTCGGCGGCGAGCTCGAGCTGCGTCGTGCGCATCATCTCGACGTACGACATGTACTGGCGCGTGAGGTCCGCCATCGGGATGTCGAGAATATCGAGCGAATGGCGGCGTATGAGGTAGAGCAGCAGGTCGAGCGGTCCCTCGAACGCCTCGAGGAACACCGAGAGCGCCTCGGGCGGGATGTAGAGGTCCGCCGGCATCTCGGTCATCGGCTCGCCGCGAATCTTCGCGATCGGGAGCGCGAGGTCGAGCCCGGGCTGCGCGAGACCGGGGACAGTGTCGTTGGCGGCGTGAGTCGTCATTTCTTGAACAGCGTGTCGGCGGCGGCCTTGCTCATGCTCCTGCCGTCGTGCGCCACGCCCGGGACCTCGACGAGATCCCACGCGAGCTTCACGCCCAGGTCCTTCGCCGAGGCGGTCGCGGCCTTGAAGAAGTTTTCGGCGCGCTCGAGGCGGGTGGCACCCTCCTTCATCGCGCCCTCGACCTTGCTCAGGTTCTCGGCATTCGGATCGTCGTCCTTCTCGCCGACCATGACGATCATGCGCCTGGCGAGCGCCTTGCGAAGCTCGGCCTCGCCCGAGGGGGAATTCACGAGCGAATAGGGAAACGGATTCGTCGCCTTTTCCTTGCGCAACTCCGGCATCGTGTACCAGCCCGCGTCCGCGGCGACGATGGCGGAGGCGCGATTGTCGGGACGCAGCAGCGCCATGCGGTGCGCGACCTGGGCGCCGGCGGAGTGCCCGAAGAGCACGTAGCTCGCCTGGCCGTCGCGCATCTCGTCGAACAGGTGCTCGACCGTCGCGAACACCCACTTCTCCCGGTTCGCCTCCTTGCCCACGCCGCCCTGGTTGTATCCCTCGCTCTTCGGCCAATGCTCTTCCGAGAACTCGGGCGCGATCACGAGGAACTTGTAGCGGTCGGCGGGCAGCTCCCAGTAGTCGCGGTAGTCGGCGGCTTTTCGCGATGCCCCGTGCAGCACGATCACGATGGGGCAGGTGCTGTCGCAGGTGCGCGGCCGATAGGTGTACACGCGCATCGGCAAGCCGGCGCCCTTCGCGTCCGTCCAGACCCAGCTCCACTTGCCCCCCGGCACCGGCGTCGCGGCAAACGCGCCGGTCGCGAGCACCATGAGCACGACGCCGAGCAATCCCACCATCGATCTGCGTTGATCTGCGTTCATCTGCGGATTCCCTAGCTGTAATTGAGGCCCATGGCCTCGCGGACATCGCGCATCGTGTCGTTCGCCAGGTCCGAAGCCTTCTCGCATCCGTCCTGGATGATGTTGCGCACCAGCGACGGATCCTCCTCGTACTGCGAGGCGCGCTCGCGGATGGGTTTCAGCTCCGCGTTGATCGATTCGATCACCGGCTGCTTGCATTCGAGGCAGCCGATTCCCGCCGTGCGGCACCCGTTCAGCACCCATTCCTTCGTGTTCGCGTCGGAGTAGATCTTGTGCAGGCTCCACACCGGGCAGCGCTCGGGCTCGCCCGGATCGGTCCTCCTCACGCGCGCCGGATCGGTCTGCATGGTGCGGATCTTCTTCGTGACGTCCTCGGGCCGCTCGCGCAGCATTATCACGTTGCCGGAGCTTTTCGACATCTTCTGGCCGTCGAGGCCGAGGACCTTGGGCGTGTCGGTGAGGAGCGCCTCGGGCTCCGCGAGGATCATGCGCCCGCCGCCTTCGAGATAGCCATAGAGCCTCTCCTTGTCCCCGATGGAGAGGTTCTGCACGTCGCCCACCAGCGACCGCGCCTCCTCGAGGGCGGCCTGGTCGCCCTGCTCCTGGAAGCGGGCGCGCAGCGTGTTGTAGAGCTTGGCCTTGCGCGGGCCCATCTTCTTCACCGCCGCGCCGGCCTTCTCCTCGAAGCCCTTCTCGCGGCCGAACAGGTGGTTGAAGCGCCGCGCGATCTCGCGCGTGAGCTCGATGTGCGACACCTGGTCTTCGCCGACCGGCACGCGGTTCGCCTGGTAGATGAGGATGTCGGCGGCCTGCATCAAGGGATAGCCGAGGAAGCCGTAGGTGAGGATGTCGCGCCCCTGCTCGGCGTGCTTCTCGACGAGGTCCTTGTAGGTCGGCACGCGCTCGAGCCACGCGAGCGGCGTGAAGAACGACAGCAGCATCGTGAGCTCCGCGTGCTGCGGCACGCGCGACTGGATGAAGAGCGTCGCCTTGGTGGGGTCGATGCCGCACGACAGCCAGTCGACGAACATCTCCCAAACCGTCTGCTCGATCACCTGGGGGTCCTCGTAATGCGTGGTGAGCGCGTGCCAGTCGGCGGCGAAGAAGAAGCACGGGAACTCGTTCTGCAGCCTCACCCAGTTCTTGAGGGCGCCGTGGTAGTGGCCGAGGTGCATCGCCCCGGTGGGGCGCATGCCTGAAAGTACGCGGTCCTGGAACATTCGTCGTCGTCGTTTGTCGGCCGTTCAGCTCAGGCCGAAGAGTGAATAGAAGAATTGATCGCCCGCGCTCAGCAACGCGCTGAACGCGTGCCCCAGCGGCGGGAAGGCCATCATCAGGATGATGAGGCCGATGAGGATCGGCATCCCGTAGGGCTCCATCCGCGAGTAGGAATAGGCCAGGCGATCGGGCAAGAGGCTCGTCACCATGCGCCCGCCATCCAGCGGCAATATCGGGAAGAGATTGAAGATCGCGAGCACCACGTTCCAGCCGATGCCGGCGATCGCGACCGCGAACCAGAACTGCGCGATCGTCGATTCACCTCCGGAAAGGTCGATCACCTTGGCGATGAGGCCCCAGATGAGCGCCTGGACGAAATTCGACCCGGGGCCCGCGGCGGCGACCCACAGCATGTCGCGCTTGGGCCGGCGCAGGTTGCCGAAATTCACCGGGACGGGCTTGGCCCAGCCGAACAGCACACCGCCCACGATCATGGAGATGAGCGGGAATGCGATCGTTCCCACGGGGTCGATGTGCTTGGCGGGATTCAACGTGACGCGCCCCATCATGTACGCGGTGTTGTCGCCCAGCATCTTGGCGACGTAGCCGTGGGCCGCTTCGTGCAGCGTGATGGCGAGGATGAGGGGGATCGCATTGATGCAGATGCGGATGACGATGTTGGACGGATCCATCAGTGGAGCGCTTCCTTCACGAAACCGAACGGCCGGATGTCGCCCTTGCCTTCGCGCACCAGCTGCGGCGCCTCGGTGGACAGGTCGACGACGGTGGTCACTTCACCCTCGCAGGGCCCCGAATCGATCACCAGGTCGAGCTGGTGCTCGAGGTGGCGGCGGATCTCCTGCGCGTCGTTCAACGCGACGCCGTGGGCCGGAAGGATCAGCGTCGAGGAGAGCAGCGGCTCGCCGAGCACCTCGAGCAGCGCGAGCGGGACGGGATGATCGGGAATGCGCACGCCGATCGTGTGGCGCGGGGTCAGCAGGCGGCGAGGCAGGTCGCGCGTGGCGCGCAGGATGAACGTGTAGCTGCCCGGCGTGTTCGCGCGGATCAGCCGGTACTGCAGGTTGTCCACCTTGGCGAATTGCCCGATCTCCGAGAGGTTCCTGCATACCAGAGTGAAATGGTGGCGCTCGTCGACGTTGCGGATGCGGCGGATGCGCTCCATCGCCGCCTTGTCGCCGATGTGGCAGCCCAGGGCGTAGCAGGAGTCCGTCGGATAGGCGATCACGCCGCCGTCGCGGATGATGTCGACCGCGTGCCTGATCAGCCGAGGCTGCGGGTTGTCCGGGTGAACCGAAAAGTATTGGGCCATTGCCTCGATATCCGCGCGGAAACTCCCGCGCCCGAGTTAGCGTTCTTCCAACGGGCGGCTAATGCGCCCACCGGGTCCATACGGGGGTCAATGAGGCGTGCAGCGCCGGCAGGCGCCCCGGCTCGACCGGGCTTTCGCCCGGCCCGTGATAATCGGCGCCACGCGACGCGAGGAACCCGTGCTCCAGCGCCACGCGTTGCCACGTCGCGTACTCCTCGGGGCGGTGGCTGCCCGTCACGACCTCGATTGCCTCTCCGCCCGCCGCGCGGAAATCCCCGAGCATCTCGTCCCTGAACATCGGCTTCAGCGCGTAGCGGCCCGGATGCGCGAGCACAGCCACGCCGCCCGCCGCGCGAATCCAGCTCACGGCATCGCCGAGCTCGGCCCATCGATGGGGCACGTAGGCGGGCTTGCCCTTCGCGAGGTACTTGTCGAACGCGGCCTGCGTATCCTTCACCTTGCCAAGCTCCAGGAGATGCCGGGCGAAATGCGCGCGCCCCAGCATCGATTTGTTCTCCGCGAGCGCGTGGGCGCCCTCGAACGTTCCGGGAATCCCCAGCGCCTCGAGCGCCGCGGCGATCTTCCTGCCGCGCCCATGGCGCCCCTCGCGAATCGACCTCAAGCCCTCGACCAGGGCCGGCGCCTCGGGATCGACCTGCAATCCCAGGACGTGCAGCGTCGTGTCGCCCCAGCTCACCGAGATCTCCACGCCGGGAACCAGGACCACCCCCAACCGCTGGGCGGCAATCGCGGCTTCCGCGAGGCCGTCGGTGGTGTCGTGGTCCGTAAGCGCGATCGCATCGACCCCGGTGCGGGCCGCAAGCTCGATCAGCTGAGTGGGCGACAGCAGACCATCCGAGCAAGTCGAATGGTTATGCAAGTCGAAGTTGTCCAAGACCGTAATTGTATCAAAATGCCCGTTTTCCCGCTCGATTCCATGGCAATCCAGACCATCCAGTTCGGCGACGAAGGCCAGGCCGCGACGCGCGAGCTGATTCGGCGATTCGACTCGATCGCGAAGGCGCGAGGCCTCGCCGCGTCCGAGCGGGAGCGCTTTCGCGCGCCCCTTGCGACGCTGCAGTCTCTCGACCGGCAATACGGAGGCTCCGCCCCGCTCCCGCTCGAGGCGGTCGACGAAGTGGTCGCAGCGCTCGTCGCGGATCTCGCTTCGCTCGAAGACGACGAGCTCGTGATCGCCGTGGCGCTCTGGGCGATCCGCCATGAGGTCGCGATCACCGCGATGGAACCCGTCGTCAACGCGCTCGCGAACCGATCGAACCGCGCCGCGGGCAAGAGCGAGATCGCGGCCGTGTTCGGGTTGATGCAAGGCGTGGTCGCGCACGCGGGCGAGGCGCTCTCGGCGGATCTCGAGCGCTCCAATCCCGAGCGGCCGTGGCGCGTGATGCACGTGAACCTCGCGATCACGGCAATCCGCACCGAGGATCCCGCGATGATCGACTACGCGTTCGACGCCCTCGACGCCGCCCTTCCCGACGAGCGCGCCAGCTTCTACTCCGAAGCGCTCGCCCTCGCCCTCGCGCCCGGCATCGCCGCCGCGGTTCGAGAGCGGATCGAGGCACGTCATCGGAAGTGGACGAGTTGAAAACCAGTGTTGAAAATTGGTGTCAGGTACGAATTATCGGAGACGGAGTCGCTCCTCGATAATTCGTACCTGACACCAATTTTCAACACCAATTTTCATGTCTCTGACACCCGTTTGCATGGCCCGCAGGGCCCGACTTCGGCTATAATTATCAGTTACTTGCTCGTCAGGCCCTCTTGGTGAAGTTCCTCTTCGATTTCTTCCCTGTCATCCTGTTTTTCGTCGCCTTCAAGTTCGCGGGCATCTTCGTCGCGACCGCAGCGGCGATCGCGGCCACGGTGGCGCAGATCGGCTGGGTCCTCGCGAAGCGACGCAAGGTCGCGAACATGCAATGGGCGAGCCTCGCGATCATCGTGATCTTCGGCGGCGCGACTCTCATCCTGCGCGACGAGACCTTCATCAAGTGGAAGCCGACGGTTCTCTACTGGGTCGCGGGCGCGTCCTTCCTCGGCGCCCTCGCGTTCAAATCGAACTTCGTGAAGGCCGTGATGGGCGAAGGCATCGAGCTGCCCGAGCCGATATGGACCCGGCTCGCGGTGGCGTGGGGCCTCTTCTTCCTTTTCCAGGGCGCGCTCAACCTGTGGGTCGCGTACAACTTCTCGACCGACATGTGGGTCAATTTCAAGCTATTCGGCGGCATGGGGCTGATGTTCGCCTTCGTGGTGGCTCAGGCGTTCTGGCTCTCCAAATACGTGCAGGAAGAGCCGGCGAAGACCGAGCCGCCGCAGCCGTGACGTCAGCTTTTCGCAAGGAACAATCCGCATAATGCGCGCGACCGAAGAGCTCATCCGCGAGCGCCTCGCCGCGTTGAAACCGGTAGCGGTGGATTTGCGCGACGAAAGCGCGCAGCATGCGGGCCACGCGGGCGCCGCCTCGGGCGGCGGGCACTGGCAACTGACCATCGTCTCGGAAGCGTTTCGCGGCAAGAACGCCGTGGCGAGACATCGAATGATTTATGAGGCGTTGGGCGACCTCATGAAGCGCGACATCCATGCCCTCAAGATCGAGGCGTTCGCGCCCGAGCAGTCCTGACATTCACACAGAGCAAAGGAAACTCCATGCAACGTACCCTCCGTAACCTCGCCGTCGCCCTCGTGGCCGGCACCTTCGCCGTCGCGGCCGGGGCGCAGGACAAGGCCGAGAAGGCTTCGAAGAAACCTGCCGCCGCATCGACGTCGCCGTCCGCCAAGGTGGTCGTGAACGGCGTCACCATCCCGCAGTCGCGCATCGATGCGATGAACCGCGAGCTGTCTTCGCAGGGCCAGCCCGACACCCCGGAGCGCCAGCAGGCGGTGAAGGAAGAGCTCATCAACCGCGAGGTCCTCGCGCAAGCGGCGGCCAAGCGCGGGCTCGACAAGAATCCCGATATCGCATCGCAGATGGACATGGCGCGGCAGGCGGTCCTGGTGCGCGCCCTCTTCGAGGAGGAAGTGAAGAGGAACCCGATCACCGACGCGCAGCTCGAGCAGCAATACGAGGTGTTCAAGGGCTCGATGGGCACCAACGAGTACAAGGTGCGCCACATCCTCGTCGACAAGGAAGACGACGCCAAGGCGATCATCGCCGAGCTCAACAAGGGCGGCGACTTCGCGAAGATCGCGAAGGAGAAGTCGAAGGATCCGGGCTCCAAGGACAACGGGGGCGACCTCGATTGGGGCCCGTCGGCGCGCTATGTGAAGCCGTTCGCCGACGCCATCACCGGAATGCAGAAGGGCCAGACCACGGCCGCCCCGGTGAAGACCGACTTCGGCTACCACGTGATCCGCCTCGACGACGTGCGTCCGCTCACGGTGCCGCCCTTCGCCGAGATGAAGGAGCAGTTCCGCCAGCGCGCGCAGCAGGCGCAGATCCAGAAGCTCGTGATGGACCTTCGCGCGAAGGCGAAGATCGAGGAGCGCTAGCGCCAGGTCATCCCGGGTGCCCGAGAGGGCAGCAGCCCGGGATCCAGTCTCGAAAGGGCGACCGCGAGGTCGCCCTTTTCATTTCGGCCTCGACCCTTTTCGCTCGCGCGGCCGTTTCATCTCCTGTGGGCGCTCCTTCGGGCGCTCCGCCGATCACGGGAGATGACCATGAAACCGTTGCATGCCTTCGCCGCCGCGACGCTCGCGGCCCTGAGCCTCGGCGCCCACGCCGTGGGCCGGCTCGCCGACCTTTCCATCCTCGATCGCGCGACGGGCCGCGAGCTGCCGGTCCGCTGGCACGAGGGGCGCGCGTATGTCGTGGGCAAGCCGGGCAACGAGTATCGCGTGGTCGTGCGCAGCCGCACCGGCGAGGACCTGCTCGCCGTGGTTTCCGTCGACGGCGTGAACGTGATGAGCGGCGAGACGGCGAGCCCGCGGCAAAGCGGCTACGTGGTATCGCCCTGGAATCGCGTGGACATCCGCGGCTGGCGCAAGAGCGTGGACGAGATC
>JADGRS010000392.1 GCA_017880705.1 Burkholderiales bacterium | reverse complement strand
ATCGACAATCGAGAATTCGTCGGCCGTGCATCCGTTCGCCATTTTCTCAACGCGAATCTCACGCGCGTGAGTGGGCATATCGGTTACGAGATTCGCCCCGCCAGGCGAGGGCGCGGATATGGAAAGCTGATATTGCGCCTGGCGCTTCGGCAGGCGAGCGACCTCGGAATAGATCGAGCGCTGGTAACGTGCGACAGCACGAATCTAGCGTCTCGCAAGATCATCGAGGCGAGCGGCGGAGCACTCGAGAACGTGCTTCCACAGGCGGATGGAAAGCCGTCAAAGCTGAGATTCTGGATCGATCTGGCTTAGCAAGCGTTCTCGCACTCGGTGCTACTTGGTGAACAGGACCTCCTGCATGTTCTTCCCGCCGAACACCGTCCGGGTCTTCGTGCGATCGGCGTTCCCCGTCTTCGCCGTCTCTTCCGCCTTGGCGGCCGAGCCCGCGAATTTTCCGGCGAGGGCTTCGAGCTTGTCGGGAAGCTGATCGTACGCGGCCCAGTTCGGGCTCTCGATCATGATCAGGAAGTTGAAGTCCTGCGGGTTGGATCGCGCGCCTTGCAGGAGCTTGTACGAAAGGACGGCCCTTTCCTTGACCCCCGCGTCCATGACCGTCGTGTAGTAACCCTTGATCGACGCCAGGTAATCGTCGCCGCGGCCCGGTTCAATGGAGATCATCACGACGTTCCACACCGAGCCCAGCTTGTAGCCGTTGTCCGCGGCGCTGGCCGACATCGCGGCAATCATGAGAATGGCGCCTATCGACGCGCGCTTCAGCGAAGGCATGGGCATTGCGGCTCCTCGTGGGATGGACGATGGTTGCAGTTACAACCATTGGAGCGTGCACGAGCGCCGTGCTCGAAGCAATGCGAATCAGGTTGCAAGCTGGAACACATTGTTACCGGAGCGTCACTTCCATCGGTCCCCAGGCTTCCTCACGTAGTTCGCGAGAACGTAGCGCCAGGGAATGGCGATGGGGATGACGATTCCCATCAGGCAGGCAGCGAGCGTTTCCCGGGTGGCGGCGTCCATTTGATGGGCCGACCAAAGCGGAAGCGCAAAGGCGATCAGCCAGATCGACTTCCAGGCCAGCTCGAAGAGAAGCAAAGGCAACATTTGCAGTGGATAGCGAATCCCCAGAACCGCCAGGATGGCCACCGCCCCCAGGATGCTGGAGACGACACCATCCATCAGCTTCACCGTCGTCGAGTGGTGGATGATTCCGGGCCAGATCGTGATTCCGAGCCCCACCAGCATCAGCAGGTAAAGGGCTCTCATCAGATACAGGCGAAACGTGGTCACTTCGGTCATCGCGACCGCCTCCCTTCCGTACGTTGGGCGGCAGTGTGCCGGCTCGCTCACGCGCCGCGGAGCCGGTTCCGATGGAGAACGAGCTTGCGCCGACGAGTCACGGCCTGGATCGACCGGCTGCGACCGGCCTCACGCGTGCAGGATGCGCCCGCCTCCGAAGGCCCAGTTTTCCCACGAGGTCTCCTTGAAGACGACCATGACATTCTCCGGATTCGCGCCGGGATCGCGCGCGAGGTCCGCCATGATGTCCGCGAGGATCTTGCGCTTGACCTTCACGCTGCGCCCCACCGACAGGAGAATCTCGACCAGGATGAAGCCGTCGTTGCGCGGCGAGGTGAGATCGGGGTAGGTGTCGTCGAAGCGGAAGTCCTCGGCCTCGAGCTCGAGCACGCGATGGAAGAGGTCCTTCGGCGGCACACCCGCGGCGACCAGCGCGCGATGGACCGCGGCGAGCACCGCGGACTTGAACGCGGATGTCTTGGGCTTGCGAACGGTGAGGGTGACGAGCGGCATGGGATGCCTTCCGGGAGTTGCCCGCTTCAATGTAATCGCGGAGACTGGATTTCTCAAGCTGCCAGGGAGTGACGGCGATACTTGCGTCACCATGACCCTATACGACAACATGCCCATGGAGAACCCGGGAGGAGAAACCAGAATGCAACGCCTGTCGACGATCGTCGCCGCCCTCGCATTGTCCTGCTTCTGCGCCGCGATCCCGCCTGCGGCGCGGGCAGCCGACGACACGTCGGCCCCATTCCTCTCCGGCGTGGTGATGTCCCCGGAGGGCGCTCCCATGGAAGGCGTGCTCGTCAGCGCGCAGGGCCCGGGCTCCACGATCACCATCACGGTGGTGAGCGATGCGAAGGGAAACTATTTCTTCCCAAGGGACAAGGTCGGACCGGGCGCGTACGTGATCCGCATTCGCGCGGCGGGCTATGACCTCGAGAGCCCCGCCGACGTCCGGATCGGTGCGAGACCCGCCACGCACCACATCCGGTTGAAAAAGACCAGGGACCTCGCGGCGCAGCTCACCAACGCCGAGTGGATGGCGAGCATGCCCGGCGCGCCGCAGGAGAAGCGCCAGCTGCTGAACTGCGTCGCGTGCCACACGCTCGAGCGCGTCGTGCGCTCGAAGTACACGTCCGAGGAATTCCTGAAGACGATCCTGCCGCGCATGCAGGGCTACGTGAACCAGAGCATCCCGGCGGCGCCGCAGCTTCGCAAGGGCGAGCGCCTGATGGAGGAGCGCGGCGACCAGCGCGTGCAGGTCTACAAGGCGCTGGGCGATTTCCTCGCGACGATCAACCTGAGCGCGGTCAAGACGTGGGGCTACGAGCTGAAGATCTTCCCGCGTCCCACGGGCGAAGCGACGCGCGTCGTCTACACGGAATACGACCTGCCGAGCAAGCTCGCGCAGCCCCACGACGTGATCGTCGACGGCAAGGGGCGCATCTGGTATTCGTCCTTCGGACTGCAGAAGATCGGGCGCGTCGATCCCGTCACGGGCGAGGTGAAGGAATACGACATCGCGATCTCCAAGCCCGACTATCCGACCGGCGTCCTCGCGCTGCGCGGCGATCGCGAGGGCAACCTCTGGCTCGGCAACATGTACCAGGCGTCGATCGCGAAGTTCGATCCCGCCACGGAGCGCTTCCAGTTCTTCACGCCGCCCGCGGAAGACAACCTCTCCTCCACGCAGCTGAACATGGTCGCGCCCTGGAACGCGGGCGTCGACGGCAAGGTGTGGTCGCAGAACAACGGCTTCGCGGGCGTGCACCGCTTCGACATCGCCACCGGCAAAGGCGAGACGTGGGCGCCGTTCAAGGACTCGAAGGAGCCGCACAACATCTACGACGTCATCTCCGACTCGCACAACAACGCGTTCTTCACCGATTTCCGCCAGCAGCACATCGGGCGCATCGACGCGAAGACGGGCGAGGTGAAGCTCTACGAGACGCCGACCAAGGGCTCGTCGCCGCGCC
>JADGRS010000391.1 GCA_017880705.1 Burkholderiales bacterium | reverse complement strand
GGAATCCGTTGCGTCATGAGCCTCAGGCGGTCGCCTTCGTCGACTGCGACAGCCAGTATCGGCCGATGAGGCCTTGGGCCACGAGCGCGACGACGCCGTATCAAGCCGCGCGGCACGCGCCGGAAGTATCGTCGCTTGAACGTCGGGATTTCGCATTGGGGGACATTATGGTTCCATTCTCGAAGGGCGCGTTCCTTCCCGTTCTGCTGGCGGCGCTGTCGGCCTGCGCCATGACGCCGGCGCGCGCCGCCGACGCCGACGCAATGAAGCTCCTCGCGGACGAGCGAGGCTGCACGACGTGTCATCAGGAAAACCCCGTCCCCAAGGGATCGAAGACGATCATCGCGTCGGCGCCGAGCTGGCGCGAGATCGCCGCCCGCTACCGCGGCCGCGCCGGTGCCGAGGCGCAGCTCGCGCGCGAGGTGGTCGGAGGCACGGACCCGAAGGACCGTCATTGGAAGAACCAGGCCGCCTTCACCAGCATGCTGCCCAACGAAGTCGCGGTCACGGACGACGACGCGCGCTCGCTGGTGCGCTGGATCCTGTCGCTGCACTGACGCCGGGGCGAGCCGCGATGAAGAAGTCATTCCCGCTGTCGAAGGTCTACGGCCTCCTCGAGACGGGCCCGGTCGCCTTGATCACGACCTCGCGCAAGGGGCGGCCCGACGTCATGACGCAATCGTGGCACACGATGATGGAGTTCGAGCCGCCCCTGGTCGGCTGCGTCATCGCCGCGCCGAGCCTCAGCTTCGACAACCTGAAGGCGACGAAGGAATGCGTGATCAACGTACCCACGCGCGAGCTCGCGGCGAAGGTCGTGAAGTGCGGCAGCACGTCGGGAAGGAAGGTGGACAAGTTCCAGGCGTTCGGGCTCACCGCGGTACCGGCGTCGCGCGTGGCCGCGCCGCTCATCGCCGAGTGCTACGCGAGCCTCGAATGCAAGCTCGTCGATGCCCGCATGGCCGGGAAGTACAACTTCTTCGTTCTCGAGGTGATCGCGGCGTGGGTCGACTCTTCAAGGAAGGATCCACGCACCCTCCACCATCGGGGCTTCGGCCGCTTCATGGTCGCGGGGCCGAGCATCAAGCTGCCTTCGAAGATGAAGTAGCGGGCGGCTCCTCCCGGCATGGCGGGCGAGGCGCCGAGTTGTTGCGGCAGCGCAAGGTATCCGCGAATGGTGGGCGGAACATGAGACAGCGCTTCGCAACGGAAAGGCCCGAACATGTACAAGCACATCCTGATTCCCACCGACGGATCGCGGCTTTCCGAAGAGGCCGCGGCCGCCGGCATCGAGCTTGCCCGCGCGCTTGGCGCCCGCGTGACCGCGCTCCACGTCGTTCCCGAATCCGGGGCGCCCGCGCTCGACCGCTGGGCGCACCGCGATCCGCACATCGAGACGAAGCTCGACCAGGTGTTCGAGAAGCTCGGCGCCGTCTACCTCGAGACGATTCGCGAAGCCGCGCTCGTCGCGGGAATCCAATGCGAGTGCCGGCTCGCGCACGGCAAATCGCCGCATGAAGCGATCATCGCCGCGTCTCTCGCCGAGGGGTGCGACCTCGTCGTGATGGCCTCCCACGGTCGCAACGGCGAAGTTGGCGGCCTTCTCGCCAGCGAGACCGTCAAGGCCGCCACGCTCGGCCCCGTGCCTGTCCTCGTGCACAAGACGTCGCGCGCCGCCGCGAAGCAGCGGACGCCGGCGCGCGCCGCGAAGAAGTGATCACGATGTGCGTCGCAAGGAGCGTTGCGCCTCACCCGCATCTGAGGGTTAGCCGATGTCCTTCGCGGGCGCCGTCTCGCCTGCGCGCGCCCACACCCCGCGCTCTTCGCAGTGCAGTATCTCGTTGCCGCTCGCCACGTAGTCGCCCAATGCGAAACTCTCCCCGTTGAAGTAGCAGACCCCGGTCTCCAAGCCCAGGTCGAGGGACAGCTCGTCCTCGTTCTCATCGAAGATCGGCGATGTCCTGAGCGAGGGATCGGGCGCGCCGGCCTGCGGTATGGGTTTTGGCATCGTTGCAGTTCTCCGTTTTTTCGAGGGTCGATGGTTCGGTTCAGGCCTGCTTGTTCCGTGGCGGGCTCGCCTGGCGCCCGGCCGGGACGCCCGCGCGGTCGGCGGTGATGTCGCAATGGGGCCGGCCATTGGCGATGTCGAAATGGTTGCGCCAGTTGAACGGCCTCAGCAGCCCGCCCCGATCCGCGTTTTCCACCGCCACCTTCTCGATCTTCCAGCCGAATTCGCTGTCGGCGTGCCCGAAGTGTTCGCGCATCATCCACGCGCCGCACGCGTCCTGGCGCCAGATGGAATCGTCGATCGGCGGCATGGCGCGGCCGTGCTGCCACGCCTCCGCCACGATGCGCTCGAGCTCCTCATCCGTGAATTCGGTCTCCGAATCGCCCGGCAGCGCGCCATGTGCGACAGCGCGTCCGCGTGTCTTCGCGGCCACGCCGTGCGCGGATTGAGGTGAATTGCGGGATGGGGGTTTGCGATCTGTCATGGCGAGCCTCCTGGAGCATTGCCTTTCGATGATCGCGCCGCTGCGACGAGCGTGTTTGACGGGCATCAATGCGGCTGGCCGCCGGCTTGGGACCATGGATCCATGAAACCGAAGATTCCCGAGACGCCGGCCAGCGGCGACGATGCCCGTATCATCGAGCGGCCCGACGGCCTTTATTGGCAGGCGAAGGACGCCACGCGCGAATACGGCCCGTTCGCGACCTTGCTCGAGGCGACGCAGGACATGCAAGCGGCCGGGGACGAGACCCCGGAGCCGGGCGAGAGCCTGCAGGAGGCCGAAGCGGAGATCGGCATCGCCGACTGGATCGATCCCGATACCGGCGAGCCCGCCGAGCAGGAGATCGCGCGCATCGAAGAGCACTGAGGACGCGAGCCCGCGGCTGGAGGAGCGTTCCATGGTGCAAGTCCCCGATCCGCTCTATCTCGCGATCGACCAGGGCACCCACGCGAGCCGTGCCCTCGTCGTCGATCGCAGCGGCCGCATCGTCGCCACGGGTGCGAAGGACATCGGCCTCGTGCGGCCGCAGCCCGACTGGGCCGAGCAGGATGGCGAGGAAGTCGTCGCATCGATCCTCGAAGCGGCCGGGCAAGCCATCGCGTCGCTGGGCGCGAGACGCGCCGACCTCGCCGCCGCGGGGCTCGCGAGCCAGCGCGCGAACGCGGTCTGCTGGGACCGCCGCGACGGGCATGCGCTGTCGCCGATCTTCAGCTGGCAGGACCGGCGCGCGCACGCGTGGATCCACGAGCTCGAGAGCGCGCACGGCGAATCCGTGCATCGCAAGACGGGCC
>JADGRS010000390.1 GCA_017880705.1 Burkholderiales bacterium | reverse complement strand
TGATGCTGATCCTCATGTTCTCGCTCGCGGGCATTCCGCCCACGGTCGGGTTCTTCGGTAAGCTCTTCGTGCTGCAGGCGGCGCTCGACGCGGGCTACACATGGCTCGTCGTCCTCGCCGTGCTCCTCTCGGTGATCGGCGCCTTCTACTACCTGCGCATCGTGAAGGCGATGTACATGGATCCGCCCATGGGCGAGATCACCATCGATCCGCGCGCCGACGCGCGCTGGATGCTCTCGGCCACGGCCATGGCGACGCTCCTTCTCGGAATCTTCCCCGCGCGTCTGATGGAGCTCTGCGCCCGCGCGATCACCGCCTCGCTCTAGTGGCGAAGCTGCCCGAGTTCGCGGATTTCACCGAGTCGACCGTCTCGTCGCAACTCGTCTACGACGGCGGGCTCCTCAAGGTCCACCGCGACCAGGTGCGCCTGCACGACGGGACGCTCGCGTGGCGCGAATACGTGAAGCACCCGGGCGCGGTGATGGTGCTCGCGTTCGTGGACGCCGAGACCATCCTCCTCGAGCGCCAGTTCCGCTATCCGAAGAATCGCCATTTCATCGAGATCCCCGCGGGCAAGCTCGAGCCGGACGAGCCGGCGCTCGACACGGCGAAGCGCGAGCTCATCGAGGAGTGCGGCTTCGAGGCCTCCGAGTGGTGGAAGATCGCGACCCTCGACCCCTCGATCGGCTACTCGACGGAAGTGATCCATCTCTACGGCGCGCGCGGCCTGAAGCACGTGGGCGCCGCCCTCGACGCGGGCGAGCACCTGCAGGTGTTCGAGGCGAAGGTGGCCGACGCGATCGAATGGGTGCGCCAGGGCGTCATCACCGATACCAAGACGACGCTCGCACTCCTGTGGTGGGACGAATGGGGACGACCGTGATCGACCTCCTGGTCATCGGGGGCGGCATCAACGGAGTGGGAATCGCCCGCGACGCGGCCGGCCGCGGCCTCTCGGTGACGCTGGTCGAGCAGGGCGACCTCGCCTCGGCGACGAGCTCGTGGAGCTCGAAGCTGATCCACGGCGGGCTGCGATATCTCGAGCAGTACGAGTTCCGCCTGGTGCGCGAGGCGCTGCAGGAGCGCGAGGTGCTGCTGAGGCTCGCGCCCCACATCATCCGGCCCCTCATGTTCGTGCTGCCCTACGACGCCAGCATGCGGCCCCTGTGGATGATCCGCGCGGGCTTGTGGCTCTACGATCACATCGGCGGCACCATCACCCTGCCGCGTTCCAAGACGCTCAGCTTTCCCCACATGGAATTCAGCGCGGGCCTGAGGCCCGACATCCGCGCGGGATTCGTGTATTCCGACTGCCGCGTGGACGATTCGCGCCTCACGGTCCTCAACGCGGTTTCGGCGCGCGGCAAGGGCGCCACGATCCTCACGCGCACGCGCTTCGAGGGCGCGCGGCGCGAGGAGGGCGCCTGGCGCGTGACGCTCGCCCCGCGCTCGGGGGCGCCGATGGAAGTGCGCGCGAGGGCGATCGTGAATGCCGCGGGGCCCTGGGTCGTGGACGTGCTGGGCCACATCGAGGGCGAGCGCATCCGCGATCGCGTGCGGCTGGTGAAGGGAAGCCACATCATCGTCCCGAAGGTCCACTCGCAGGGGCACGCCCTCATCCTGCAGAACACCGACAAGCGTGTCGTGTTCGTCATTCCCTACGAGCACGACTTCAGCCTCATCGGCACCACCGACGTCGCGGTGTCACGCGTGGAGGAGGCGGCGCGCATCACGGCGGAGGAGACCGAGTATCTCCTCGCCGCCGCCAATCGCTTCCTCGCGAAGCCGCTGCGCGCCGCCGACATCGTGCACTCCTATGCGGGCGTGCGTCCCCTCTACGACGACGGTTCCGACAACCCGTCGGAAATCACGCGCGACTATGTGATCAAGGTGGACCACGACCACAAGACGGTGCCGCTCCTCACCGTCTTCGGCGGAAAGATCACGACGTACCGGCGACTCGCGGAAGAAGCGCTCGAGCACCTCGCGCCTTTCTTCGCGAACCTCAAGGCGCCCTGGACCGCGACCGAGGAGCTTCCCGGAGGCGACGTCGGCCACTTCAACGCGTATCGCGACGCCATGCACTCGCGCTATCCGGGACTGGGCCGCGAGCTCGTGGAGGGCGTCGTGCGCCGCCACGGCACGCGCACGCCGACGATTCTCGGCGACGCGCGCCGCCCCGAGGCGCTCGGCAGGGGCTTCGGCGCGGGCCTCACCCAGCGCGAGATCGAATTCCTCGTCACCGACGAGTGGGCCGAGACCGCCGAGGACGTCCTCTGGCGCCGCACCAAGTGCGGATTGCACATGACGCGCGAGCAGGCGGACGCCGTCGCCGATTTCATGAAGCAGGGGACGGGGACCGCGGCGTGATGAGGCCTCTCGGCGAATTTCCGGTCGAGGCGCGCGGGCGCATTCGCGGCGTGTTCACCGACATCGACGGCACGCTCACCACGAACGGGCGCCTCTTCGCGAAGGCGTTCAGCGCCCTCGAGCGGCTGCAGCATTCGGGGCTGCTGGTGATTCCCGTGACGGGCAGGCCCGCGGGCTGGTGCGACCACGTCGCGCGCATGTGGCCCGTCGACGCGGTCGTCGGCGAGAACGGCGCGTTCTGGTTCCGCCACGACATGAAGCAGGGCAAGCTCGTGAAGCGCTATGTCGTCGCGCCGGAGGAGCGGCTGCGCCGCAACAAGCGGCTTTTCGAGATCGCCGCGAGGATTCTCGAGGCGGTGCCCGGCTGCGCGATCTCCGCCGACCAGGCGTACCGCGAGGCCGACCTCGCGATCGATTTCCGCGAGGACGTGCCGGAGCTCCCGCGCGAGCAGATCGAGCGCATCGTCGAGATCATGCAGGACGAGGGCCTGACCGCGAAGGTGAGCTCGATCCACGTGAACGGCTGGTTCGGCGATTACGACAAGCTCTCGACCACGCGCCTCATGATGCGCGAGGACTTCGGCATCGACCTCGACCGCGAGCGCGAGGACTACGTGTTCGCGGGCGATTCCCCGAACGACCAGCCGATGTTCGCCTACTTCCCCAACGCGGTCGGCGTGGCGAACGTGCTGGAGATGGCCGATCTCATGACGGATTTCCCTGCGTGGGTCACGGAATCGGCGGGGGCCGTGGGATTCGCGGAGATCGCCGAGGCGCTCATTCCGACGCGGTGATCGTCGCCTCGATCGCGTGAGACCGCTGCAGGTAGATGTCCCGCAATGCCGGACGTGCTGGAATTTCCAGGGCGGGTGCGGAATTTGCCGTTGGTGCCATTGGACAGCGAGATCACATTTTTACTCTCGCTCAAGCACTTGCAGTTGA
>JADGRS010000389.1 GCA_017880705.1 Burkholderiales bacterium | reverse complement strand
TGGCGCGCCACTCGCGACGCGCCTGCCGCCGCGCTGTTCGCTTTCCTCCTCGCCGGCGCGCCGTTTCTCGTGATGTGGTCGCGGTTCGCGCGGCCTTACGCCATCACGCTCTTCCTCACCTTGATTTGCGTGGCCGCGTTGTGGCGCTGGCGCACGCATCGCACGCGGAAGCTCGCCGCGCTCGCCGCCGTCACCGCGTCGTTGGCGGCGTGGTTCCATTCGATCGCCGGCGTCTACGCGGTGATCGGCTGCCTCTTCATCTTCTTCGAGGACGTGGCCGCGCCTCGCGGCGTTCGCCCGCGGCCCTCGACGCAGTCTCTCGTCCTGGGAATCGTGGTCGCCGTCGCGATGGCCGTGCCGCTCGTTCCGCCACTCAGCCACGATTTCGCCTCCCTGACGGCAAAGGCGGGCGGCGACCAGCCGACGCTGAACACCTACGGGTGGATGTTGGCGGTGTTCTGGGGTGGGGTGCCCACGCCGGTGATCGCGCTCTGCTGCGCGTTCGCGGCCTGGGGCGTGGTCGTGCTCCTTCGGCGCGATACGCGGCTCGCGTTATACCTTCTCCTGATGGGCTTGCTCCCCGGCGCGATGGTGACGCTGACCGGAGCGTTTTGGGTGCATTCGGGCCAGAACTTCGGAAGATATGTGCTGCCCCTGCAACCAATCCTGCTCTTCTTCGGAAGCCTGGGCGTTATCAGCCTCGTGCGGGCCCTGGCCCGGCGCAGGGCCGAGGCCGCGGCATGGACGGTCGCCACGACGCTCTCCGCGGCTTACCTGTATGCGACGCCGGCGATCGCGCAGGTGGCGACGCTCGGGCCCTGGTATGCGCACCTCGACTACCACTGGGACTACCGCTATCGATGGATGGTGGCGAAGCGGAACGACCCGGCCTATGCACCCCCCGAGTTCTACCTGAAGCTGGGGCGCATGGTGCCGGGAAGCGCGCCGATCATCGAGGCACCGTTCACTTACGAGGCGCCCTACAACCCGCTCGCCGTCTACGCGACTTTCCACCAGCAGCCGGAGACGCTCGGCATGATTCACGACCTGTGCCTCGAGGGCTTTCGGCAGGGTGAGCCGACGCCTCGCGATCCGCGCTTCCGTTTCGGCAAGTTCGTCTTCCTCGACGATCCCGAAAGCGTCAAGCGCACCGGTGCGCGTTACCTGTTGCTGCTGCGTGAAACGCTGCACGGCCGCCCGTTCGTCGAGAACGAGCGCTGCCTCGCGAAGCTGACGGCCCTGTACGGCGCGCCGCTGCAGGTCGATGCGCGCCTTGCCGTCTTCGACCTGAAGCCCGGCGAGCCCGAGCCGCCTTTGCAGTAGCGGCGGATCCGCCGCGGTCTATGCGAGGTCTTTCACCAGTGCGGCGCGTATCGGCGCGGGAATGGGATCGAGTGTCGCGTCGTAGTTCGCATGGTCGACACCCATCGCGAGGCCGACACCGTACTTGAGCGCCTCGGCCATTTCCTTCGTGAGCTCGAAGCGAAGGAAGTGGACCGATGATGTCTTCTCGTCGTTCTCGCGCTCGAGGTCCTCGTCGGCGATCGCGTAGACGCGCGGCAGGCCTTCGACGCGGATCCACGTCTCGTCTTCGATCCCCTTCATCTTCGCGAGGGCTGCGCGGCGCTCGCGCTCGTCCTCGTACTCGATCATCATCGTCGCCTTGAAGTTGCGCCCATCGGGGATGAGCGGGTTGTAGGCGTCGATCTCTTCCTGGATGGCGGCCTCCTCGAAGATCTTCTCGGCGCGCAGCATCTCCTGCACCTGGTAGCGCATTGTGAGCTCGTCTTCGAAGAGGAGGGTCACGTGCTCGCCCAGGTGCACCGTGCGGTGCTTCTTGTGCGCGATCACCTGCGCGCGAAAATCCTTGCGGGCCTTGGCGTAGGCCTCGAGGGTCAACAGCGATTCACGGGAAAGTTTCGGCATCAGTCGGGAAGACCGTACGCCATCCTGAGAAGCGTAATGGGGTGTTTGAGTTGCGGAGCGTTGGTCTTCTCCACGGTGCCCAGCCCTTCCTCGATGTGGTGGCCGGCGAGCTGGCAGTCGGACGAGAAGAAATCCGGGGCGAGCTCGGCCACCTGGCGGAAGATGGGCCGCCCGATCTTCAGAGAGATGTCGTGGAACTCGGCTTTCACGCCCCAGGTTCCCGCATGGCCCGAGCAGCGCTCGATCACCGTGACCTGCGTGCCGGGCACCGCTTCGAGACATTCCTTCGTCTTCAGGCCGATCTTCTGCACGCGCGAGTGGCACGGCACGTGATAGGCGACGTTGCCGAGCGCGCGCGGGTATTCGGTCTTCAGCAACCCGTCGCGACGGCGATAAACGAGATACTCGAAGGGATCGAACATCGCGTCGCGCACCGCCTTCACGTCCTCGTCGTCCGGGAACATGAGCGGCAGCTCCTGCTTGAACATGAGCGTGCACGAGGGCACGGGCGTCAATATCGCGTAGCCCGCGCGCGCGAGCTTCGCGAGGTGGGGAATGTTCTTCTCCTTCAAGCGCTCGACCGCCTCGAGGTCGCCCTGCTCGAGCTTCGGCATCCCGCAGCACGCTTCCTTCTCGACCAGCACGTAGGGAATCTCGTTGTGGTCGAGGATCTTCAGGAGGTCGTGGCCGATGCCGGGCTCGTTGTAGTTCACATAGCACGTGGAAAAGATCGCGACGCGCCCCGGCGTCAGCGCGCCGTTCTTCACCGGATGCGCCTTGCTCGCCGCGGCATTCGGCCGGAACTTGCGCGCCGTGAACTCCGGGACCCACGCATCCTTGTCCACGCCGGCCACCTTCTCGCCCAGCGCGCGCAATGGCTTCGAGTGCGCGGCGGCATTCACCACCTGCACGACGACCGGGATCGTCGCGAGCTTGCCGTTGCGATCCGTGGAGGAGAGCGCCCGGTCGCGGACCGGATGCTTCATCTTGCCCTGCGCGAACTGATACGCCTTCGCGCGGAGCATGAGATGCGGGAAGTCCACGTTCCACGGATGCGGCGGAACGTACGGGCATTTCACGACGTAGCAGAGATCGCACAGGTAGCACTGGTCGACCACTTCCCAGTACTTCTCCTTCGGCACACCGTCGATCTCGCCACCGGGGCCCGCGTCGATGAAGTCGAAGAGCTTCGGAAACGTGTTGCACAGGCTCACGCAGCGCCGGCAGCCATGGCAGATCTCGAAGACGCGCTCCGCCTCGGCGAGGATCTTTCCCTCGTCGCGATACTCCGGGCTCTTCCAGTCGATCGGATGGCGCGTGGGCGCCTCGAGACTGCCTTCGCGCTGGGCCATCAAATCAATCGGTGAGCTGGTCCAGCGCCTTCTGGAAGCGG
>JADGRS010000081.1 GCA_017880705.1 Burkholderiales bacterium | reverse complement strand
GTCGCGGTCATGCTCATTCGCCTCGTGCCGATCGCGCCCTTCCCGGTGGTGAATCTGGTGCTGGGCGCGATGCGCGTGAGGCTGTGGCATTTCGTGCTGGGCACCTTCCTGGGGATGCTTCCCGGAATGCTCGCCGCGACCGTGCTTTCGGATCAGGTCGCCGCCGCGCTCGAGGATCCGACGCACGTGAATTTCTGGATGGTCGCCGGGGCGGTGATCGGGTTCGTGACGATCGTCTACTTCGGGCAACGGTACGTGCGCCGCCACAGCGCCCGTTGACCCGCGGCGCCGCCAGCCGTGTGAGCGGAAGCGTACACTGGATGGCAAACCCAAGGAGCAAACCATGAAGCAATCAATCGACGCGACAAAGGACAAGCTGATCGAGGACTTCAATGCGGTCATTTCCGACACCGAGCAGCTGCTGAAATCGCTCGTCGCCGCGGGCGGTGAGAAGGCGGGCTCGATGCGCGCGAGCGTCGAGCAGAACCTGAAGGTTGCGCGCGAGCGCCTGCACGAGCTCGAGGATGCCGCGCTCGAGCGCGCGCGCGCCGCCGCGGAATCGACCGACGAGTACGTGCGCGAGAACCCGTGGCAGTCGATCGGCATCGCGGCGGGGCTCGGCGCGCTCGCGGGCATCATCATCGGCCTCATGATGAACCGGCGCTGAGTCCGGGCGGTGGATTCCGAGCACGACGCGTCGCGGCCGGGCCCGCTGGATTCGCTGCGCGCCCTGGGGGCGACCCTCCTCGCGCTCATCGGCACGCGCGCGGAGCTTCTCGTGGTGGAGCTGCGCGAAGAGGGCGAGCGGCGCAAGGAGATGCTCGTCCTCGCGGGAGTCGCGGCGGTCTTCCTCGCTCTTGGATTGCTCCTCGTCGCTTTCTTCGTCGTGGTGCTTTTCTGGGAAACGCATCGCATCGTCGCGGCCGCGGCGGTGACGCTCACGTACCTGGGCATCGGCGCCTGGGCGCTCGCGCGGCTGCGGCAGAAAGCCCACTCGAGCCCGCCGCCCTTCGAAGCGACGCTCGCGGAATTCGCCAAGGATCTCGAGATGCTGAAGAAGCGCGATGAATAGCCCGCGCGCGGATGCGCGGCGCGGGGGCGGCCGCGAGTTCCTCGCGGAGCGCAAGGCGCTTCTGCTCGCCCGCTCGTCGCTCTACCGGCTCACGCTCGCCCGCGAGGCCGGGTCGCTGCGCGAAAGTCTGCAGTGGCGAAACCTTGCATCGTCGGCAAGGCACTCGGGCGCGCTGCGGCCGCTCGTCTTCGGCGCGCTCCTGCTCATGGCGGGACGCAGCCGCCTCGCGCGCGTTCTCGGACTGGCCACGCGGATCATCGCGATCGTGAAGACGGTGCAGGCGTTGCGCGGCATCGCGCGGCGGAAGGCGCCGTAAAAGAAATGCCCGCTTGCGCGGGCATCCGGTTTGTCGCTGGATACCCGCCTTCGCGGGTATGACGCTCAGCTCTCCCCTTCGAGGAACGAGCGCAGCTTCTCCGAGCGCGACGGGTGGCGGAGCTTGCGCAGCGCCTTGGCTTCTATCTGCCGGATGCGCTCGCGCGTCACGTCGAATTGCTTGCCGACTTCTTCCAGCGTGTGGTCGGTGTTCATCTCGATGCCGAAGCGCATGCGCAGCACCTTCGCCTCTCGCGGCGTGAGGGAGTCGAGCACGTCCTTGGTCGCTTCGCGAAGGCTCGCGTAGAGCGCGGAATCCGAAGGCGCGAGCCCCGCCTGGTCCTCGATGAAGTCGCCCAGGTGGGAATCGTCGTCGTCCCCGATCGGCGTTTCCATCGAGATCGGCTCTTTCGAGATCTTGAGGATCTTGCGGATCTTCTCCTCGGGCATTTCCATCTTCACCGCGAGCGTCGCGGGATCGGGCTCCTGCCCGGTCTCCTGCAGGATCTGGCGCGAGATGCGGTTCATCTTGTTGATGGTCTCGATCATGTGCACCGGGATGCGGATGGTGCGCGCCTGGTCGGCGATCGAGCGCGTGATCGCCTGGCGGATCCACCACGTCGCGTAGGTAGAGAACTTGTAGCCGCGGCGGTATTCGAACTTGTCGACCGCCTTCATGAGCCCGATGTTGCCCTCCTGGATGAGATCGAGGAACTGCAGGCCGCGGTTGGTGTATTTCTTCGCGATGGAGATCACCAGGCGCAGGTTCGCCTCGATCATCTCGCGCTTCGCGCGGCGCGCCTTCGCCTCGCCCGTGGACATCTGGCGCGCGATCTCCTTCAGGTCCTTGATCGGGATCCCGACTTCCTTCTGCAGGCTGATGAGCGCTTCCTGCTGCTCCATCACCGCCGGCTTGAAGCGCTCGAGCGCCTTCGCATAGGCCTTGCCCGAGGCGACTTCCTCGTTGGCCCACTTGAGGTTGGTCTCGTTGCCCGGGAACACCTTGATGAAATGCGCGCGCGGCATGTTCGCGTTCTTGGTCGCGAGCTCCATGATCTCGCGCTCGTGGGAACGGACCCTCTCGACGAGGCCGCGCAGGCCGTTGCACAGGTGCTCCACCTGCTTGGCGGTGAAGCGGATCGCGAGCAGCTCGCTCGAAATCTCCTCCTGCAGATCCTTGTACGCGCGGGAACGGTACCCCTTCTCCGCGAGGATCTTCTTCATCTTCTTGTACTGGCGCCGGATCTTGTTGAAGTGCGCGAGGGAGTTGTTCTTCAGCTCCTCGAGATCGGCGCTCGCCACGGCCTCGTCCTCGGCCTCCTGCTCCTCGGCGTCGAGCTCCTCGAGCTCCTCTTCCTCGGTCAGCTCCTCCTCGACCACTTCCTCGTTGTCGTCGTCCACCAGCCCATCGACCAGCTCGTCGATGCGCATCTCGTCCTTCTCGATCAGGTCGGCGAGCCGCAGGATCTCCTCGATCGTCGTCGGGCACGACGAGATCGCGTGGATCATGTGCTTGAGCCCGTCCTCGATCCGCTTGGCGATCTCGATCTCGCCCTCGCGGGTGAGGAGCTCGACGGAGCCCATCTCGCGCATGTACATGCGCACGGGGTCCGTGGTGCGGCCGAATTCGGCGTCGATGGTGGTCGAGAGCGCCGCTTCGGCTTCCTCGATCACGTCCTCCTCGGCGACCGGGGCCGGGGCCTCCGTCATGAGGAGCTGCTCGGCGTCGGGGGCCTCGTCGTAGACGGCGATCCCCATGTCGGCCAGCATCGTGACCACGCCCTCGATCTGCTCGGCGTCGGTCATGTCGTCCGGCAGGTGGTCGTTGATCTCGGCGTACGTGAGGTAGCCGCGCTCCTTGCCGAGGACGATGAGGTTCTTCAGCCGCTTCTTCTGCGCCTCGATTTCGGCGATCTTGAGCTCGGCCTTGATGTGGTGATCGGTGCTGGATTTCTTCACTGGAGGGACTCCCGGCCGAAGGTGTTCGGGAAAACCGGTAATTGTATCAAAGTTTTGACCGCTCTTCCGCAGGTGGATTCCCCGATTTCGCCGTGGCCAGGGAAGCATGGAGCCGTCCGTATTCGGCTTCCTGCTCCGGCGTCGCGGTCCCGGCGTCGAGCAGCCTCGCCAATTCGCTGCGGCGCCTCGCGAGATGCTCCGCACGAAGCTTTTCGACCAAGCCGCTGATCTCGGCTGCCAGATCAAAGTCGGGGCTGTCAGCCTGATTTAAAAGAGGCTCGGCCAAGGCTTCCGCGATGGGCGCCTGATATTCCGATCCCTCGAAGTAAGCGCTTGCTTGTCCAAGGGTCCGCCTCGGATCGGCGCGGAAAAACTCGAGCACCGCGAGCAACGCTGCCGCCTCGGGACCGTGGCCGTTCAGCACGTCCACGGGTACCGTGACCGCCAGCTCGGGACGCACCAGGATGCGCCCCAGCAGCTTCGACTCGGCGGGAGGGGCCGGCGCACGGACCGCCCGGCCTCGAGGCTGCGAGGAGCGGCGTTCGGGCTCCCTCGCGGGGATCAGGCGCTGGATCTCTTCGGCGTCGAGGCGCGCGAGCTCGCCCAGTCGTCGCCGCAGCATCGCGCTCAACGCCGGAGCCTCGATCTGCGCGACGAGGGGCTTGGCGTGCGCGAGGAATCGTGCGCGGCCCTCCTCGGTCGCCATGTCGACGTGGGACGCGAGCTCGGCGAACAGGAATTGCGAAAGGGGTTTCGCGACTTCAAGCGCCGCATCGAATCCCGCCTTGCCGAGGCGCCGCACGTAGGTGTCGGGATCGTCCTCCGGCGGCAGGAAGAGAAAGCTCACGACCTTGCCGTCGGCGAGCACCGGCAGCGAGATCTCGAGCGCGCGCCACGCGGCCTTGCGCCCCGCCGCGTCGCCGTCGAAGCAGAACACCACGTTGTCGGCGAGCTTCAGGAGCTTCGCCACGTGGAACGGCGTCGTGGCCGTCCCGAGGGTGGCGACCGCGTTCTCGACGCCGTGCTGCGCGAGCGCGACGACATCCATGTAGCCCTCGACCACGATCACCTGGTTCGCGTCGCGGATCGCGCGGCGCGCCTGGTAAAGCCCGTAGAGCTCGCGCCCCTTCTCGAAGAGCGGCGTCTCCGGCGAGTTGAGATATTTAGGCTCGCCCGCCCCGATCACGCGCCCGCCGAAGCCGATCACGTTGCCGCGCGCGTCGAGGATCGGGAACATCACCCGGTTGCGAAAGCGGTCGTAGCGGCGCGATTTCTTCTCCGCCCCTTCGGGCTCGCTGTCGATCACGAGGCCTGTGTCCTTGAGCGATGGGTTCCCATAGTCGGTGAACACCGCTTCGAGGTTCTGCCATCCATCGGGCGCAAAGCCGAGCCCGTAGCGCGCGGCGATCTCGCCCGAAACCCCACGGCCCTTCAGGTAGTCGATCGCGGCCTTCGATTTCTTGAGCTCGGCACGGTAGTACGCGAGCGCGTCCATCATTCGCGCCGCCAGCCGCGGCGCTTCGGCGCCGCCAGGATGGGGCGCGCTCGAACGCGTCTCGGGCACGGTCATGCCCACGGTTTCCGCCAGCGCGCGAATCGCCTCGGGATAGGCGAGCCCCGAATACTCCATGAGGAAGCCGACCGCGTTGCCGTGCGCGCCGCAGCCGAAGCAGTGATAGAACTGCTTGGAAGGGCTTACGGTGAACGACGGGGTCTTTTCGTTGTGGAAGGGGCAGCACGCGCTGAAATTGGCGCCCGCCTTCTTCAGCTTCACGTGGCGATCCACCACGTCGACGATGTCGACGCGACCGAGCAGGGACTGGATGAATTCCTGCGGGATCATGCGGGCATTATCAGCCCGTCAACTTGCCTTTGACCATCGCCGAAACCTTGCCCATGTCGGCGCGCCCGGCGAGCCTCGCCTTCACGACGGCCATCACCTTGCCCATGTCCGCCGGCGACTTGGCGCCCGTCGATGCGATCGTCTCGCCGATGATCGCCTCGACCTCGGCCAGCGATAGCTGCTGGGGGAGATACGCCTCGAGGATGGAGATCTCGAACTTCTCCTTGTCGGCAAGGTCCTGGCGCGCGGCCTTCTCGAACTGCGAGATCGAGTCCTTGCGCTGCTTGATCATCTTCTCGATGACGGCGATCACGCCCGCGTCGTCGAGCGTGATGCGTTCGTCGACCTCGCGTTGCTTCACGGCGGACAGGAGAAGGCGCAGCGCCCCGAGCTTCTCGGCTTCGCGCGCCTTCATCGCGGTCTTCATGTCCTCGGTGAGCTGTTCGCGTAGCGGCATATGGAGCTCCTGGGAACGTGGGGAATGGCACGAAAGACAGCGGCGAGCGGGGCGCAGGGCCCGGCTCGCCGCGGAATTCGTAAGACTGCGGGCCTAGTAGAGCTTCGGCGGCAGCATTTGCGCGCGCATGCGCTTATAGCGGCGCTTCACCGCGGCGGCGTGCTTGCGCTTCCTCTCTGCGGTCGGCTTCTCGTAGAACTCCCGGGCTCGAAGCTCGGTGAGGAGGCCGGTTTTCTCGACGGCGCGCTTGAAGCGGCGAAGCGCCACGTCGAACGGCTCGTTTTCCTTCACGCGGACAATAGGCATATGTAATTAAGGACTTTCGATTGAACGGCCCGGCCTGCGTTTAGGTGCCGGAAAACCAAGCATAATATCAGGATTTGGCCCCTCTGTCTTGCTCATCCTCGGTATCGAAACGTCCTGCGACGAGACCGGCGTCGCGCTCTACGACACGCGCGACGGACTGCTCGCCGACGCGCTCCATTCGCAGGTCGAGCTCCACGCGCGATACGGCGGCGTTGTCCCCGAGCTCGCGTCTCGCGACCACGTGCGTCGCGTGTTGCCTCTTACCTCCACGGTTCTGCAGCAGGCGCGCCGCCGCATCGAGGACGTCGACCTGATCGCCTTCACCCAGGGGCCGGGCCTCGGCGGCGCGCTCCTCGTGGGAGCGTCGATCGCCACGGGAATCGGCCTCGCGCTCGGGCGTCCCGTGGTCGGCATCCACCATCTGGAAGGCCATCTCCTTTCGCCGCTCCTCGCCGAGCCGCGTCCCGGGTTTCCGTTCGTCGCGCTCCTCGTCTCCGGAGGGCACACGCAGCTCATGCGCGTCGACGGCGTCGGCCGCTACACGCTGCTCGGCGAGACCCAGGACGACGCGGCGGGCGAGGCCTTCGACAAGACCGCGACACTCCTCGGCCTCGGCTATCCCGGCGGGCCCGCGCTCGCCGCGCTCGCGGAAGCGGGCGATTCGAAGCGCTTCGAGTTCCCGCGCCCGATGCTCGCGAGCGGAGACCTTCATTTCAGCTTCAGCGGGCTCAAGACCTCCGTGCTGACACGCGTCCGCGCATTGGGCGATCTCGACGACGGGACGCGGGCGGATCTCGCAGCGTCGTTCCAGCGCGCCATCGTCGAGGTGCTGGTTGCGAAATGCCGCGCGGCGCTCGAGCGCGAGGGACTGCAGAGCCTCGTGGTCGCCGGCGGCGTGGGAGCGAATGCGCTCCTTCGCGCGAGCCTCGCGGACGCGCTGGATTCCACGGGAGCGCGCGCCTATTTTCCGCCGATGCGGCTGTGTACCGACAACGGGGCCATGATCGCCTTCGCCGCCGCCCTCAAGTATCCCGAAGGGTTCCCAGGCGAGACGAGCTTTCCGGTGTTCCCGCGCTGGGACCTCGCCGAGGCCGCCGCTCAGTCCGCGCCGCGGCGGTAGGCGCGCTCGGCGGTGGCGAGATCTTCCTCGGCGGCGCGAACGTCGTCCTCGAGCTTGCGAATGCGCTCGTAGTACGCATCGTTGGGGATGGCCGTCGGGCACGTCGTCACCGGGAGGCCTTCGGCATTCTTCGCGGTCGTGCAGTTCGAGCGCCCGAAGGCCAAACCACCTCCGGTGGCAGCCGATCCCGAGCCCGGCAAATTCGATACCTGGTCGGTGCGCCGCTGGATCGTCTGCTTCTCGTCATCCTGCGGTGCGCTCGAGGCTTCGATTGCGAGCTTCGCGGTAGCGAGCCTTTCGCGTGCGGCCGCGACATCGGCGGCGAGCTTGCGTCGCAGATCGCGGCGCTCGGCCGCGACATCCGGCAGTCGAACCAAACCGTCCTCGCCCTGCTTCGCACTCGGACCCGCAGCTCGATAGGGAGCAACGGGCGGGGGCTGCTCATCGGGCTCGATGCGCGTCACCGTGCCCTTGAAGTTCTTCGGCGGCCGGTCGCTGTACTGCGTCTTGCCGTCGTCGTCGATCCATTTGTAAAGGACCTGGGCGTAGGAGTCGGAGGCAGGAGCCGCGAGGACCGCAATCGCAAGAAGTGCGATGCCGACCCACCGTGTCATTTCGATTCCGCTTCCGCGGCGCCGACCTGTTCCTTCGCGTCGTTGCACGACTTCTCCAATCCGGCGAGCTTCGCCGCGAAGGCGTCCGTCGGAACGGGTCGGGATCCGGTTTTCCTTCCGAATGCGCTCGCGTTGACTCCAGGCGGCGGCTTGAGCTGATTGGGGTCCGTCGGCGGAGGGATGGGCGGACCCTTGGGATCGACATTCGTGACACTTGGCTGAGTCGCACCCACGGCGACCCAGGTCACGTCGTCCTCGCCGGGATTGTCTCGCGCTGTTTCGAATGCCTTGCACGCCGCTTCCGCCTTGCTTCGGGCTTCCTCCGGCGTCATCGATGCGCGGGCCGCAGGGCGGCGGTTGCCCTTCGCCCCTTGCGGCGAGAGTTCCGTCGGCGTCGGCGAGGCCCGAGGGGCCGGCACCGTGTTGGCGTCGGTGTTCACATCGATGCGGATCACCTGCCCGTCGAAATTTTCCGGCTTCTTTTCGGAATAGGTAACCTTGCCGCTCTTGTCGATGAGCTTGTAGAGCACATCAGCGGACGCCTCCAACGCAAGCAGGGCCGCGGCGGCGGCGAGAACGAAGTACGTGACGATGTCGCGTTTCATGAAAGTCTCCTAGGCCGCGGCGCGGTCGGCGCCGCACACCCGGCAATGCGGATCGCGCGCGAGGCGCACCTCGTGCCACCGGCTCGCGAGCGCGTCGAAGAGCATCAGCCGCCCCGCAAGCGTCTCGCCGATTCCGGCGACGAGCTTGATCGCCTCGAGCGCCTGGAAGGTGCCGATGATGCCCACCAGCGGCGCGAACACCCCCATGGTCGCACACCGCTCTTCGGCGGCATCGGCGCTCTCCGCGAACAGGCAGTTGTAGCACGGGGCGCCGTCGCGCCGCAGGTCGAAAACGGCGATCTGGCCGTCGAATCGAATTCCCGCGCCGGACACGAGGGGCTTCCGGGCCGCGACGCAGGCGCGGTTCAACGCGTGGCGGGTGGCGAAGTTGTCGGAACAGTCGAGCACGACGTCGGCCGTGCGCACCAGGCTCATCAGGCGCTCGGCGCTCACGCGCTCCTCGAGGGGCTCGACGCGAATGTCGGGATTGATCCCGGCGAGCGTCGCGGCCGCCGACGAGGCCTTGGGCGTGCCGATCGATTCGACGCGATGGATGATCTGGCGCTGCAGGTTGGTGAGGTCGACCACATCGCCGTCGCACACCGTGATGCGGCCCATGCCGCTTGATGCGAGATAGAGGAGCGCCGCGGAGCCGAGCCCGCCGGCGCCGACGACGAGCGCGTGGGCGGCGAGAAGCCGCTCCTGCGCCTCCTCGCCAAACTCGTTCAGCAGCAGGTGACGGCTATAGCGAAGACGCTGGCGATCGTCCATGAGGCCGCCGGCGGCCCGGCGCCGTCACTTCGCGGTGACGGCGGCCGTCGCGGTCGCGAGGACCGGCAGGCCCTTCAAGTGATTCAACGCCGCGTTGAGCTGCAGGTCTTCCTTCTTCGCGTCCTTCGCGTCCTTCGCGTCCTTCGCGTTCGGGTCTTTCGGCGCGTCCTTCGCTTCCTTGGCGACGGCCACGCTCTTCGCGGACACGGCGACGGACTTGCCCGTCGCGGGACCGGCGATCACTTTCTCCGCCGGCTTCGCCCCTTTGGCGGATGCATCGCCCGCGCTCTTGTCGTCTTCGACGGAGAGGTGATGCTGCAGGTCGGCTTCGCGCAGCAGCACGCGTGCCTCGGGCGCGTCTTCAACCACGATGTCGGGCGAGATGCCCTTCGCCTGGATGGAACGTCCGGAGGGCGTGTAGTAGCGCGCCGTCGTGAGCTTCACGGCCTGGTTGTTGGGCAGCGGCAGGATCGTCTGCACGGAACCCTTGCCGAAGGTCTGGGTGCCGACGAGGGTGGCGCGGTGATGATCCTGCAGCGCGCCGGCGACGATCTCGGACGCCGACGCCGAGGCGCCGTTCACGAGCACCACCATCGGCACCGTCTTCACGGCGGCGGGGAGCTTCGCGAGAAAATCCTCCTTGAATGCGCCGCGAACGTAGTTTTCCTTGCTCGCCGTGAGGCGCATCTTCGCGTCGTCGGTGCGTCCGTCGGTGTAGACGACCAGCGCGTTCTTCGGCAGGAACGCCGACGACACGGCCACCGCGGAATTGAGCAAGCCGCCCGGGTTCAGGCGCAGGTCGAGCACGAGGCCCTTGAGGTCGCCGTTCGATTGCTTGTAGAGGTCGTTGAGCGCGGTCACGAGGTTCTCGCCCGTGTGCTCCTGGAATTGCGTGATGCGGATCAGGCCGTAGCCCGGCTCCAGCATCCTGGCCTTCACGCTCTTAACGCGGATCACGTCGCGGCGCACGATGATCTCGAGCGGCTGCTGCTCGTTCTTGCGCAGGATCGTGAGCTTCACGTCGGTGTTGGGCTTGCCGCGCATCTTCTTCACGGCGTCGGACAGGCTG
>JADGRS010000388.1 GCA_017880705.1 Burkholderiales bacterium | reverse complement strand
GGATCTGCGACGCCATCGCAAAACGCAGGCACGAAACTGCCGATGAATTGCACGGTGTTATCTGCGTTCATCTGCGTTCATCTGCGGATCCAGCCTTGGTGCGCGAGCGAAACGAATTCCGGCAAGGCCGCGCGGCAGCAGCGCCACGCAAGTGATGATCGCGACGCCGACACCGAGGCTCCAGTGCTTGGAGAACTCGCCGAAGATCGCCTGGGACTTGAAGAATTCCTCGAGGAGCGAGAACGCGAAGGCGCCCAGCACCGCGCCTTGCAGGTGCCCGAGACCGCCGAGGATGATCATCATGAGGACCGTGCCCGAGAGGTGCCAGCCCATGAGCTCCGGGTTCACGAAGCCGTCCTTCATCGCGAAGAGGAACCCCGCGAGTCCCGCCACCGCGCCGGAGATCACGAACGCCGAGAGCTTGTAGGCGTACGTCGAGAACCCGGCCGCGCGCATGCGCTGCTCGTTCACGCGAATGCCGGCGAGCGCGCGGCCGAAGCGCGAGCGCAGCAGCACCGCGAGGAAGGCGAACACCGCGGCCAGCGTCGCGAGCGCGAAATAGTAGAACGGCAGGGGCCTGCCTAGATCGAGGAGCGCCGTGCTCCCGGGGAAGATCGTCGGGACGTAATCGAGGTAGATGCCGTCGGTGCCTCCTCCGAGCGGCGTGTCGTGCACCACGTAGTACGCCATCTGCGAAAACGCGAGCGTCACCATGATGAAGTACACCCCGCGCGTGCGAATCGAGAGCGATCCCATGAAGAGCGCGTAGAGGGCGCTCATGGAGACCGCCGCGGGCAGCAGCCACAACAGCGAAGCGGGCGCGCCCTTGGGCGTGAGCAGCACCGTGGCGTAGGCCGCGATGCCGAAGAAGGCCGCCTGCCCGAAGCACACCAGGCCCACCTGGCCGACGAGGAGCTCGAGGGAAAGCGCGAAGACGGCGAAGATCATGATCTTGGCCACGAAGTCGACGCCGAACTTTCCGCCCACGAGCGGAAAGAGCGCGAGGGCCAACGCCGCGGCGGCGAGCACCGCCCCATGGGTGCGCATCACGTCGCCTTGAAAAGCCCATCGGGCTTCCACAGCAGCACCAGCGCCATCAGCACGTAGACGAGCACGCCGGCCGCCTGCGGAAACAGCACCTTGCCGAAGGTGTCGACGAGCCCCACGAGAAGCGAGGCCGCGAGCGCGCCCCGCACCGAGCCGATGCCCCCGATCACGACCACCACGAAGCAGATGATGAGGACCTGGCCGCCCATGCCGGGATACACCGAGGACACGGGCGCGGCGAGCATGCCCGCGAGCGCGGCGAGTGCCACGCCCGCCGCGAACATCGCGCGATAGAGGAGCTTCACGTCGATGCCGAGGGAAGCGACCATCTCGCGGTTGGACGAGCCCGCGCGGATCATCATGCCCACGCGCGTGCGCGAGATCACGAGATACATGCCGAGCGCGAGCGCGACGCACAACGCCGAGATGAAGAGGCGGTAGACCGGGTACGTCATGAGGCTGCCCAGCGGGATGCTGCCCGCGAGCCAGCCGGGCGCCTCGACGCCGTGCACGTCGTCGCCCACGAGAAGGCTCCGCGCCTCCTCGAAAACGAGGATGAGGCCGTAGGTCATGAGCACCTGCTGCAGGTGCTCGCGCTCGTAGAGGAAGCTGAAGAACGCCCACTCGAGCGCGTAGCCGAGGACCACCGCGAGCGCCAGCCCCAGCGCAAGCGTCGCGAAGAAGCCCCAGCCGGCATGGGCCCCGAACAACGGGGCCAGCGCGTACGCCATGTACGCGCCGATCATGTAGAAGCTGCCGTGGGCGAGGTTGATGACGCCCATGATTCCGAAGATGAGCGTCAACCCCGAGGCGACGAGAAACAGCAGCAACCCGTACTGGAGCGCGTTAAGGCATTGGACCAGGAAGGTCGCTATGTCCATTGCGGGCGGCGGGCGCGGCCATCGATCCTCACATGCGGCAGCCGGCGCCGGGATCGGCGAGCGCTTTCGCCGCGATGCCGATCACCTTGTTCTCCTTGCCGATCACCTGGCGCAGGTACATGTCCTGCACCGGATTGTGGGAGGCGCCGATGGTGAAGGCGCCGCGCGGGCTGTCGATCCTCGCGGCGGTGACGGCCTTCGCGAACTCGGCCTTCTTCGCCACGTCGCCGTGGGTCGCGTTCAATCCGATCGCGAGCATCTGCGCCGCGTCGTAGCCCTGCACCGCGTAGACGTCCGGCGCGACCTTGTACGCCTTCTCGTACGCCGCGCGGAATGCCTTGTCCTTCGGATTGTCGAGGCCGTCGCCGTAGTGGAGCGTCGTGAGAAGGCCGTCGGCATCGGCGCCCTGCGCCTCGAGCGTGCCGTCGGTGATGAAGCCCGCGCCGTAGAGCGGGATCGTCTTCTTCAGTCCCGCGGCGGCGTAGTCCTTCACGAACTTCACGGCCCCGCCACCCGCGAAGAAGGTGTACACGACGTCGGGACGGATCGACGCGATCTCGGTGAGCAGCGGCTGGAATTCCACGTTGGGGAACGGCAGGCTCAGCTCCTTCACGACCTGTCCTCCGCCCTTCTCGAACGCTTCCTTGAAGCCGCCGACGGATTCGTCGCCTGCGGCGTACTTCCAGGTGATGGTGACCGCCTTCTTCATGCCCTTCTTCGCCGCGACTTCGCCCATCGCGTAGCCCGGCTGCCAGTTGGAGAAGGAGCTGCGGAAGATGTTCTCGGCGCACATGGGGCCGGTCACCGCGACCGCGCCCGCGTTCGGAATGATGAGGAGCGTGCCACTGTCCTTCGCGGCCTTCGCCATCGCCATCGCGACTCCCGAATGCACGGTGCCGACGATCACGTCGACGTTGTCGCGCTTGATGAGCTTGCCCACGTTGTCCGTCGCCTTCGCGGGCTCGCTCTCGTCGTCGACCTTGAAGTACTCGATCTCGCGGCCGCCGATCTTTCCGCCCTGCTCGGCGACGTAGAGCTTGAAGCCGTTCTCGATCGCCGTGCCGAGGGCGGCGTAGGTCCCCGAATAGGGAAGCATGAGGCCGACCTTCAGCTTCTGCTGCGCTTGAGCCGCGGGCGCGACGGCCATCACCGTGGCCGCGGCGAGCGCGGCCGCGAGAGTCGATCTCTTCATGATGCTCCTCCTCTGTATTTTGGTTTCAGCGGGGAATGTTAACGCGATCCGGTGAACTCCACCGCCGCGGCGATGACTCGCCCGGGCTGGTCGCGGTGCGGCGAGTGCCCGCAACGCTCGAGCTCGAGGAGTCGCGCCCCGGGCACGCGTCTCGCGATGCGATGGATCTGCTCCATCGTGCCGTACTCGTCGTCGAGGCC
>JADGRS010000387.1 GCA_017880705.1 Burkholderiales bacterium | reverse complement strand
GTGCTGTATCTGAAGCGCAAGCTGAACGAGATGATGGCCCACCATACGGGCCAGCCTCTCGAAGTGATCGAGCGCGACACGGACCGCGATAATTTCATGAGTGCCGAAGACGCGGTAAAGTATGGTTTGATAGACAAAGTGCTGAAGAACCGCACCGAATCGGCCGCAGCCTAGCCACAGGGAGATCCAGCAGCACATGACGGAAAAGGTCGGCGGAGAAAAGCTCCTTTACTGCTCCTTCTGCGGCAAGAGCCAGCACGAAGTCCGCAAGCTCATCGCCGGCCCGTCGGTCTTCATCTGCGACGAGTGCATCGACCTTTGCAACGACATCATCCGCGAAGAGGCGAGCACCGACCCGGGCACCGGCAAGACCGTCAAGAGCGACCTGCCGAGCCCCCATGAGATCTGCGAGATCCTCGACCAGTACGTGATCGGCCAGGTGCAGGCGAAGAAGATCCTGTCGGTGGCGGTCTACAACCACTACAAGCGCCTGAAGACCGGCGGCAAGCAGGACGACGTCGAGCTGGCCAAGTCGAACATCCTGCTCATCGGACCGACGGGCTCGGGCAAGACGCTGCTCGCGCAGACGCTCGCGCGCCTTCTCAACGTGCCCTTCGTGATCGCCGATGCGACCACGCTCACGGAAGCGGGCTACGTCGGCGAGGACGTCGAGAACATCATCCAGAAGCTGCTGCAGAAGTGCGACTACGACGTCGAGAAGGCCCAGCGCGGCATCGTGTACATCGATGAGATCGACAAGATCTCGAGGAAGAGCGACAACCCCTCGATCACCCGCGACGTGAGCGGCGAGGGCGTGCAGCAGGCGCTCCTGAAGCTGATCGAAGGCACCATCGCCTCCGTCCCCCCGCAGGGCGGCAGGAAGCATCCGAACCAGGAGTTCGTGCAGGTCGACACGACCAACATCCTCTTCATCTGCGGCGGCGCCTTCGGCGGCCTCGAGAAGGTGATCCAGAACCGCACCGACCGGGTCGGCATGGGCTTCGGCGCCCACGTGCGCTCGACCAACAACCGCCAGGCGTTGAACGAGCTCCTGCACGACGTGGAGCCCGAGGACCTCATCAAGTACGGCCTGATCCCGGAATTCGTCGGCCGCCTGCCGGTGGTCGCCGTGCTCGACGAGCTCGACGCCGCCGCCCTGGTGACGATCCTGATCGAGCCCAAGAACGCGCTGGTCAAGCAGTACCAGAAACTCCTTCTCATGGAAGGGGTCGAACTCGAGTTCAGGGAACACGCCCTGGCGGCCATCGCCAAGCGCGCCCTGGAACGCCGCACGGGCGCGCGGGGCCTGCGCTCGATCATCGAGCACGCCCTTCTCGACATCATGTTCGACCTGCCCTCCCTCGCCAACGTCCAGAAGGTGGTCGTGGACGAGGGCGCGATCTCCGGCGACGGCAAGCCGCTCCTCATCTACTCCGACCAGCCGAAGGTCGCGAGTGGCCAGCAGTAGATCGTCTCGTTCCACTTCCCCGCCCTCGCCGGGCTTGACGGGGTGCCTTCCCGCCCCCACGTTTCACCCAAGCCAACCCAGGAAATGCCATGACCGCAACGCCGTTCGCCGCTGAATCCCGCGTCCTGCCGCTACTGCCCCTGCGCGACGTGGTGGTGTTCCCCCACATGGTGATTCCGCTGTTCGTAGGGCGCCCGAAGTCGATCAAGGCCCTCGAGGCCGCGATGGAGGAAGGCAAGAACGTGGTCCTGGTGGCGCAGAAGAGCGCGGCCAAGGACGAGCCCAATCCCGAGGACCTCTACGACGTCGGAACGGTCTCCACGATCCTGCAGATGCTGAAGCTTCCCGACGGCACGGTGAAGGTGCTCGTCGAGGGCGTGCAGCGCGCGCGCATCGAGCGCGTCCTCACCGACAAGGTGAACTTCGAGGCCGAGATCGAGATGATCCCGACCGAGGAGCCCGATTCCAACGAGGTCGAGGCGATGCGCCGTACGCTGCTCGCGCAATTCGACCAGTACGTGAAGCTGAACAAGAAGATTCCGCCGGAAGTCCTGACATCGCTCTCGGGCATCGACGGCGCGGGGCGCCTGTCGGACACGATCGCCGCGCACCTGCCGCTCAAGCTCGAGCAGAAGCAGCAGATCCTCGAGATGTTCCACGTCGGCCGGCGCCTCGAGCAGCTGCTGCAGCTCCTCGAGACCGAGATCGACATCATGCAGGTCGAGAAGCGCATCCGCGGGCGCGTGAAGCGCCAGATGGAGAAGAGCCAGCGCGAGTACTACCTGAACGAGCAGGTGAAGGCGATCCAGAAGGAGCTCGGCGACTCGGAAGAGGGTGCCGACCTGGACGAGCTCGAGAAGAAGATCAAGGCCGCGCACATGCCGAAGGAAGCCAAGGTGAAGGCCGAGGCGGAGCTGAAGAAGCTGAAGCTCATGTCGCCCATGTCGGCGGAAGCGACCGTGGTGCGCAACTACATCGACACGCTCGTGGCGCTTCCGTGGAAGAAGAAGTCAAAGGTCTCGACCGACCTCAAGAACTCCGAGAAGATCCTCGACGCCGACCACTACGGCCTCGAGAAGATCAAGGAACGCATCGTCGAGTACCTCGCCGTGCAGCAGCGCGTCGAGAAATTGAAGGCGCCGATCCTGTGCCTCGTCGGCCCGCCCGGCGTCGGCAAGACGTCGCTCGGGCAGTCGATCGCGCGCGCCACGAACCGCAAGTTCGTGCGCATGTCCCTGGGCGGGGTGCGCGACGAGGCCGAGATCCGCGGCCACCGGCGCACCTATATCGGCTCGATGCCCGGCAAGATCCTGCAGAACATGACGAAGGTCGGCGTTCGCAATCCGCTCTTCCTGCTCGACGAAGTCGACAAGATGGGCATGGATTTCCGCGGCGACCCGTCGTCGGCGCTCCTCGAGGTGCTCGATCCCGAGCAGAACCACACGTTCACCGACCACTACGTCGAGGTCGAATACGATCTCTCCGACGTGATGTTCGTCGCGACCGCGAACACGCTCAACATCCCGGCGCCGCTCCTCGACCGGATGGAGATCATCCGCCTCTCCGGGTACACCGAAGAGGAGAAGGTCCACATCGCCAGGATGTACCTGCTGCCGAAGCAGTTCAAGGCGAACGGCATCAAGGACGGCGAGCTCACCGTGACCGATTCGGCCCTGCGCGACATCACGCGCTTCTACACGCGCGAAGCGGGCGTGCGCAGCCTCGACCGCGAGCTCGCGAAGATCTCGCGCAAGGTGATCAAGGCCATCCTCACCAAGAAGAAGGATGGCGCCCACGTCACCGTCAACGCGAAGAACCTCGACAAGTACCTCGGCGTGCGCAAGTACACCTACGGCATCGCGGAAAAGGA
>JADGRS010000080.1 GCA_017880705.1 Burkholderiales bacterium | reverse complement strand
ATCGTCTTCGGCGAGCGCGACAAGAAGCCTTCCGCGCGCGCCCAGGCGTTGGGCGAGGCGTTCTCGAAGACCAACGTCGACTGGAAGGTCTCGCCCGACATCGTGCAGGAGATGTGGGAGAAAGTCGTGTTCCTCGCGGCGCTCGCCGCGACCACGTGCCTTTTCCGCGGCAACGTGCGCGAGATCGTCGCCGCGCCCGGAGGGAAGGAGGCCGTCGAGCGCGTGCTCGCGGCGAACGTCGCGATCGCCACGGCCGAAGGCTATCCGCCGCGCGGCGGCGCGGTCGAGTTCGCGCGCAACCGGCTGACCGATCCCGAGGGCACCTGGAGCGCCTCGATGCTGCGCGACCTCGAAGCGGGCGGCCGCGTCGAGGGCGATCACATCGTCGGCTGGATGCTCGAGCGCGCGCGCAGGCACGGCATCGACGATACGGTCCTCGCGCTCGCCTTCACGCACCTGAAGACGTACGAAGCGCGGAAAGCCGCGGGGCGGCTACCTCGAGGCGCCGCCTGAACGAAGCCCTGCGCCGCGACAATGCGGCTTACTCGACGGGCGAGGACTTGTAGGCCGCCGCGGTGTGCCCGATTCCTTCGGTGTAGGAGGTGGGCTCGATGCCGAACGCTTTCGAGAGCTTCGTCGAGTCGAAGAGATATTCCGAATCGGACTGGTAAAGCATCTCGTAGGACTCGCGGATGTCGGAGTTGAACCAGCCTGCGATCCTGATGAGCGGGCGGCCGAGAACGCGAGACTTCGGCGCGACGCCGAATTCCCGCGCCACCCTCTCGATGAATTCCTTTCCCGTCGGCGGGCTCGAAGCCGTCGCCACATGCCAGGTCTGGCCCCAGGCCGATTCGTCCGCCGCGAGCAAGGCCACGCTTCTTGCGGCATCCGGCGTATACGTGAACGAATGCGCGACCGAGTCGTTCACCAGCCATGAGGCCGTTTGTCCCTTCGCGAGCTTGTCGAAGACGAGCATGTTTGCCACGCTCGTCCTCGCATCGGGACCGTAGAAGTCGGCCGAGCGCGCGATCATCGCCCGGAGGTTGCCGGCCTTCATTTCATCGAGCAGGGTCGTCGCGATCCGCGCACGGATTTCTCCCTTCCGGCTGCAGGGATTGAATGGCGTCTCCTCGGTCATGGCGCCACGGACCTTGCCATACATGTAGACGTTGTCGAAGAAGACCAACGGGACGTTCGCGCGCTTGCAGGCCTCGATCGCGTTGCCCATGATGCGCGGCCACAGCTCCCGCCAGGTTCCCAGGTCGTACTTGAGTCCGACCAGCAGGTACACCACGGTGGCGCCGGAGACGGCGCGCATCGCCTGCTCCGGGATCGAGATATCCGCGGGCACGACCTCGGTTGCTCCGGGCACGCTCCTGGGATTGCGAGCGACGAGGCGCACGGGCCGCCCCGCTCGCGCGAGCTCCTTCACGAGCTGCGTTCCGATCGTGCCACCCGCCCCCAGTATCGTGTGCATGCGCCGCGCTCCCGTCGTTGGGGCCATTGTCGCAAGAAAGGCGTGGCGCGTGCCGGCACGGCATTTCCCACCCGCGCAGGCAGGTTCGCCGCTGCTAGCATGGCAACTTCATCCTGCGGGGCCGGCATGTCGAGAGCGGTCTACACGGTACTGGCTGTGGTGCTGGTCGTCATCGGCGCGGCGATCATGCTGCGCAACGCGAGTGACGAATCGACGGCGCCGTCGGCCTCGAACGGCCGAGGCCAGGACGCGGCGTCGCGGGCCGCGAAGGGTTCACTCGCGCCGGACGCGGTGCTTGCCATCGCGCCGCGATCCCGGCCGTCGGGCGCGCAAGCCTCGCAGGCGCGCAAGCTTCCGCCCACGCTACGCGAATTCCACGATGCGAAGTCCTACGCCGCGATCTACGCGAGGCTCTCGAAATCCACCGATCGCACCGCCGAGGAGCAGTGGATGCTCGCGGAGATGCTTCAACGCTGCGCGAAGATCGCCGAGAACGAGCCGGAGCGCTTCCCTCGTTGGAAGCTGGGAGGTTCCGAGGCAAGGGCGCGCTATCTCGCGTCGCTCGGGCCCGACGATCCCGACCGCGACAAGCGTGTCGCCGCGTTCGACGAGATCAATTTCGACGCCTGCGCCGAAATCGCCAACGTGGAGACATCGCGCAAGGAGATCCGCAGCCTGCTCGAGGCGGGAGCCGCCGGCGGCGATCCCAAGGCGCGCGCCGCCCTGGTGCGGCAGGATCTCGATGACCAACGCCGCGGCCCCGACGGCAAGATGAAGTTCGGCCCGGACAGCATTCCGCGCATCAGCGATGCGAACGTCGAGACGCTCAAGCAGGCGATCGGATCGGGCGATCCTTACGCGATGCGCTTGGCGATGAACACGCTCATGGGCACCTACCAGAACATGAGCCTGCGCGACGCGCAGGATCGCCCGCTCGACGTAAGCGCCGCGTACATGGCGGGAGCTCTCGTAGGCTGCGACTACGGATTTGCGTGCGGCCCGGATTCGTCGTGGGTGCAAAACGGTTGCGCGATGAGTGGGCACTGCGACGCCAACAGCCTTCGCGACTACCTCATGTACTACGCGGCTTCGCCGAGCTCCTCGCAGGTGATGGCGACCTACGAGGCCGCGATCCGCAACGCAGTCGGGAACAACGACTGGTCCTTCTTCCACTTCTATCCGGGGCCCGAGCCTCAGACCGCTGCCCTCCAGGCTCCGCGCGGCCCCTGATCGTCGCGGCCGCGGCGCTTTCCCTGCTAGCATCCCTCGATGGAATCGTTCGGGGAGTATGACTACATAGTCGTCGGTGCCGGCAGCGCCGGCTGCGTGCTCGCCAATCGCCTCACGAAGGACGAAAAGCACAGCGTCCTCCTCGTGGAAGCGGGCGGCAAGGACGACTGGTTCTGGATCGACATCCCGGTCGGCTATCTCTACACGATCGGCAACCCGCGCACCGACTGGTGCTTCCGCACGGAGAGCGAGCCGGGCCTCAACGGCCGCAGCCTCGGCTACGCGCGCGGCAAGGTGCTCGGCGGATGCTCCTCGATCAACGCGATGGTGTACATGCGCGGGCAGAAGGTCGACTACGACCATTGGGAGTCCCTCGGCAATCGCGGCTGGTCGTGGAATGATGTCCTGCCGTACTTCAAGCGCGCGGAGCGGCATTTCGGCGGGGCCAACGAGCACCACGGCGGCGACGGCGAGCTCTTCGTGGAGGAGCCGCGCGTGAAGTGGGAAATCCTCGACGCATGGCGCGACGCGGCCGCGGAGTGCGGCATTCCCAAGGTCGAGGAATTCAATCGCGGCGACAACTTCGGCAACGCGTACTTCCACATGAACCAGCGGGGCGGGCGCCGCTGGAGCGCGACCAACGCCTTCCTGCGACCGGCCCTCGGGCGCGCGAATCTCGCCCTCATCACGAAGGCCCACACGCGGAAGGTCCTTGTCGAGACCCGGGATGGCATCAAGCGGGCCACGGGCATCGAGCTCGTCGTGGAAGGCAAGGGCGAGGGCGTGGCCCGCGCGCGCAAGGCGGTGATCCTCGCCGCGGGCTCGATCGGCTCGCCGCAGATCCTGCAGCTCTCCGGCATCGGCCCGAGCAATTTGTTACAACAATTCTCGATCCCCGTGGTCCACGAGTCTGCGGGCGTCGGCGACAATCTTCACGACCACTTGCAGATCCGGATGGTGTGGAAGGTGAAGGGCCCGACACTTAACGAGCGTTCCAATCGCTGGCTCGGCAAGGTCGCGATGGGGCTCGAATACCTGCTCTTCAAGACGGGACCGCTGACGATGCCGCCCTCGCAGCTCGGCGCCTTCGCGAAGAGCGACCCGCGCGAAGCCACGCCCGACATCGAGTGGCATGTGCAACCGCTGTCGCTCGAGAAGTTCGGCGATCCCCTGCATCCCTTTCCGGCGATCACGCCTTCGGTTTGCAACCTGCGCCCGACCTCGCGCGGAGCCGTGCGCATTCGCTCGGCCGATGCCATGGCCGCGCCCGAGATCCGGCTGAACTATCTCTCGACTCCCGATGACCAGGCCGTCGCCGCGCGCTCGATGCGCATGACGCGGCGAATCATGGCGGCGGCGGCGCTCGCACGCTATTCCCCCGAGGAGTGGCGGCCCGGCGCCGCCGCGCAGTCCGACGAAAAGCTCGTCGAGGCCGCGGGAGATCTCGGAACCACGATCTTCCATCCGGTCGGAACCTGCAGGATGGGGCGTGACGCGCGGGCGGTCGTCGACGATCGATTGCGCGTGCACGGGATCGAGGGCCTTCGCGTCGTCGATGCATCCATCATGCCGCGCATCACCTCGGGCAATACCAATGCGCCCACGTACATGATCGCGGAGCGCGGCGCGGAATTCATCCTGGCCGACAGCCGATGAAGCATCGCGCCCCCGCCTTGCTCCTCCTCGCCCTGGCGACGCTCGCCGGCGCGTGGTTGCTGGTGCGTCCTCCCGAGCTCTCCGATCTCTCGCCGGCGCAGGAGAGCGGCGCCGCGAGCCCCTCCGCGTCGTCCAGGGTCGCGCCATCGAAGCTCTCCGCGGCCTCGGTGCTGTCGATCGATCCACAAGCCAATCCCTTGAGGAGCGCAGCAGCCGCCAAGGTGCAGCGCGTCACGCTGCAGGGGGAGTTCCTCCGCGCGAAGAGCTTCAAGGCGCTCTACGATCGAATCAGGAACGGGCCCGAAGCGCAGACGCCCGAGGGCTGGTACGTGATGTACGAGATGCTGCGCCGCTGCGCGAATGTCCCCGATCGCACCGGGCGCGCGCCGCCGCCCCCGGGCTCGGGGCAGAAGCGCGAGGACTTCATCGCGTCGATTCCGGACACCGATCCGATGCGCGACAAGCGCATCGCCGCGTACGACGACGTTGCCGCGAATCGCTGCGCCGGCATGGAAGGCATCACCATCGCCCAGGCCGACCTCGACAAGCTGCTCGCGAATGCCGCGGCCGGCGGCGACGCCAAGGCGCAGGCTCTCTCGCTCGAGCAGCAGCTGTGGGCCGAGCGGCGCGCCTCGGCGTCCCAGGGCCAATGGGGTCGCAATACCACCGTCACGTTGAGCGACGCGCAGGTCGCCAGCGTGCAGGCTCTCGCGGGCTCGCGCGACCCCGAAGCGATGATCATCGCGGGGCGCATCCTGTCGACTCCCTGGAACAATTTCGCGGTGGGAGCGGGAACGGATGGCGCGATCGTCGAGGCCCGCGCGTTCATGCAGGCCTGGCAGCTCGTCGCGTGCGACTACGGCTATCCGTGCGACGGCACGAACCCGCGCGTGCTTTCGGGTTGCGCGTACCAGGGCCACTGCGCCGCCATGAGCCTCGCGGACTACATCTACTATTACGGCGCTTCGCCCAACGATTCCCAGTTGATGTCGCAGTACCAGGACATGCTGCGCACGGCCGTCCAGACGGGCAACTGGTCGCAGCTGCCGGTGGTGCGTGGCGCGCGCCCGGCGTTGCCCCCCATGGGCTCGCTGGCCCCCGGCGGCGGCTGAGCCGGAAGGATTAGAATCGCAACTCCCCTTCACGAACCCTTGCGGTGACACCATGATCAAGCTGAACGTGAACGGCCGCGCGCAGAACGTCGACGTCGAGCCCGAGATGCCCTTGCTGTGGGTTCTTCGCGACGAGCTGAAGCTCGCAGGCACCAAGTACGGTTGCGGCATCGCGCAGTGCGGCGCGTGCACCGTGCATGTCGACGGGCAGGCGGTGCGCTCGTGCGTGACGCCGGTCGGATCGCTCGCCGGGAAGAAGGTCGTCACCATCGAGGGCCTGGGCGCCAGGGGCCTCACGCGCGTGCAGCAGGCGTGGCTGGAGCACGAGGTGCCGCAGTGCGGCTACTGCCAGGTCGGCATGATCATGGCGGCGACCGCGCTCCTCGAGAAGAAATCCAAGCCGACGGATGCGGATATCGATGCCGCGATGACCAACCTCTGCCGCTGCGGAACCTACGCGCGGGTCCGCAAGGCCATCCACGCGGCCGCCGGGACGCAGGTCGCCGCGTCGCCCGAGCCGGTCCTGCTTCCCAACGGACAGAAGGCATAGGGGGCCGCCATGAACATCGCCATCGATCGCCGTGAATTCCTGAAGGCCGGCGCCGCCGTCGGCGGCGGGCTCGCGCTCGAGTTCTCCATCGCCGGCGCCGCCCTCGCGCAGGCGCAGGGCGCGACCGCGCCGGAAGTCACCCATTGGATCCTCATCTACCCCGACGATCGCGTCGTGATCCGCATCGCGCGCTCGGAGATGGGACAGGGAAGCCTCACGGGACTCGCGCAGCTCGTGGCCGAGGAGCTCGACTGCGACTGGGCCAACGTCTCGACGGAGTTCGTCTCGCCCAACGAGCACATCAAGAGGAAGCGCATCTGGGGATCGATGTCCACGGGTGGCAGCGCGGGCGTGCGCACTTCGCAGGAATACCTGCGCAAATCCGGCGCGAGCGCGCGCACCATGCTCGTGTCCGCCGCCGCGACGCAGTGGGAAGTTCCCTCGGCCGAATGCAGCGCGTCCGCGGGCGTCATCACTCACGGGCCGTCGGGCCGCAAGGTCACCTACGGCAAGGTCGCCGCCGCCGCGAACAAGCTCGAGACCCCCAAGGACGTGCCGCTTCGCGATCCCAAGGACTGGAAGATCGCCGGCAAGTCGATGAAGCGCCTCGAGATGCCCGACAAGGTCGCCGGGAAGCCCATCTACGGCGTCGACGTGCAGCTGCCGAACATGCTGCACGCCTCGATCGTGCAGAGCCCCGTCTTCCTCGGCAAGGTGAAGGGCGTCGATTCGAAGGCCGCCGATAAGATGCGCGGCGTGAAGGGGATCGTCAAGGGCGACGGCGGGGTCGCCGTGGTCGCCGACAACTGCTGGCGCTCGAACCAGGCGGCGAAGGCGTTGAAGATCGATTGGGACGAGGGATCGAACGGCGCGGTCTCGAGCGACACCATCACGGCCCTCTTCAAGGAGGGGCTCGACGCGAAGGACTTGCCGACGGCGCGCAAGACAGGCGACGTGCCCGCGGCGCTCGCCACGGCGGCGAAGGTCGTCGAGGCGGAATATGCGTCGCCGTACCTCAGCCACGCGACGATGGAGCCGATGACCTCGACCGCCTGGTTCAAGCAGGACGGCACGCTCGATGTGTGGACATCGACGCAGAACGGAGAGGCCTCGATCGCCGCCGCGGCCGAGGCCGCGGGCCTTCCCCTGGAACAGGTCGAAGTGCACAAGGCGATGCTCGGCGGCGGCTTCGGCCGGCGCGGCGCGCCGCAGGATTACGTGAAGCAGTCCGTCGCCATCGCGAAGCAGTTCCCGGGCCGCCCCGTGAAGCTCATCTGGTCGCGCGAGGAGGACATGCAGCACGGCTTCTACCGTCCCGCGTCGCGGGCGCGGATGAAGGCGGGCCTCGACGCGCAGGGCAACATGGTCGCGATGCACACGGTGATCGCGTGCCCCTCGATCCTCGCGCTGCTGCGTCCCGAGGGCATCGACAAGGGCATCGACTCCACGGCCGTTCGCACCTTCAACGATTCGCCCTACACGACGCCCAATCAGCTCGTCGAGTATGCGATGCGCAACCCCCACGTTCCGGTCGGATTCTGGCGCGCGCCGGGATTGCAGAACTCCTTCTACCGCGAGAGCTTCATCGACGAGGTGGCCCACGCCGCGGGCAAGGATCCGCTGGAATTCCGCCTCGCGATGCTGAAGCCCGGCGACAAGAACCGCCTGGTGCTCGAGGCCGCGGCGAGGGTGGCGGGTTGGGGAAGCCCGCTTCCCGCCGGCGTCTATCGCGGCCTCGCACAGTCCGACGGATTCGGAAGCTACACCGCGATGGTCGCCGAGGTGTCGGTGAACGAAGGCAGGATCAACGTGCATCGCGTGGTGTTCGCCATCGACTCGGGCTACGTCGTGAATCCCGACGCGTGCCGCGCGCAGGCCGAGGGCAACGTGATCTTCTGCCTGGGGCAATTCTACGAGGGACATACGCTGAAGGACGGGCGCATCCAGGAATCGAATTTCCACGATTTCAGGATCCCGCACATCCAGGAGATGCCGAGGGTCGAGACGGTGCTCGTGCCGACGGGCGGCTTCTGGGGTGGGCACGGGGAGCCGGGGGCGCTCAACGTCGTCCCGGCAGTCTGCAATGCGGTCTTCGCCGCGACCGGCAAGCGCATCCGCTCGCTGCCGCTCAAGGACAACGACGTCCGCAACGCGTGAGATGGATCGGCGCGGCCGTGCTCCTCGCGATGGCCTCGTGCGCCACGGATGCGCATCGGCGCGATGCGATCGATGCGCCTTTCGCGCCCACGGGTGACGCGGCGAGAGGGCGCGAGGTGTTCGCCTCGCGCGACGTCGGGCGTTGCATCCTGTGCCATGGGGCCCCGGGGATCGAGGGCGCGGGCAACGTCGGGCCTTCGCTCGCGGGAGTCGCCTCCCGCCTCACCACGGGACAGATCCGGTTGCGCATCGCCGACATCACGCGCGTGAATCCCGATGCGGTGATGCCGACCTTTCATCGCGTCGAGGGGATGGTTCGCGTGGCGCCAGAGTATCGCGGCAAGCCCGCGCTCGACGCGCAGCAGGTCGAGGATGTGGTGGCATGGCTCGCGACTTTGAAATGAATCGCCGCCGCGCGCTGGCCGCCGCCGGCGCGGCGCTCGCGGGCGCCGCGCTGCCTTCCCGTGCGCAGCGCTTCCAGCCCGCGCAGGACATCACGCCGCTCCTGTTGCTGGTGACGCACGGCACGACGCCGCGAGAGGAGGGCGTCGAGATCGACCTTCCGCAGATCGCCGAGAACGGCAACTCGGTGCCGATGCGCATTCGCATCGCGAGCCCCATGACCGCGGGCGACTACGTGAAGGCGATCTACATCTTCGCGGAGCGCAATCCGCGGCCGCTCGTGGCGACGTTCCATTTGAACGCGCAGTCGGGCCGCGCCGAGGTCACGACGCGCGTGCGCCTCGCGGGAACGCAGAAGGTGAGGGCCCTCGCGGAGCTCTCCGGCGATCGCTTCGTGATCGGCGCGATGGACGTGCTGGTCACGGCCGCCGCGTGCCTCGACGAGTCGCTCCTCTAGGAGGCCCGCCCCATGATGCTCGGAAAGGTGCAGGTTCCCCCCACCGTGAAGCGCGGCGAAGCGTTCGAGGTGCGGGTGCTGGTGCAGCATCCGATGGAGACGGGATTCCGCCGCAACCTCGACGGGCAGTCGATTCCCGCCAACATCGTCGACAAGCTCGCGTGCCGCCTGGGCGGGCGCGAGATCTTCAGGGCCGAGCTGGGTACCGGCATCTCCGCCAATCCCTACATCGCCTTCTTCACGACCGCCGACGCGAGCGGCGAGCTCGTCGTCGAATGGAGCGACGACCGCGGCGAAAAGGGGCGCGTGGCGACGATGGTCACGGTGGTCTGAGCGCTCGAGACTTCCCATGGCCCGCGCTCTTCGAGTTGCCCTCGCCCTGCTGTTTTCGATCCCGGCGTGGGCCGAAGGGCCGCAGCCGCCGAGAAGCGGCATCGAGTTCCAGAGCGCGGACGTGCGTGCGATGCAGGCAGATGATTTCGCCAACCCCGCGACACTATGGGTCGATCGCGGCGCGGCACTGTGGAAGTCGCCTCGCGGCGAGCGCAACGTGAGCTGCGCCGCGTGCCACGGGGACGCGGAGAAGTCCATGAAGGGCGTTGCCGCCCGCTATCCGGCATACGTGGAATCGTTGGGGCGGGTCGCGGACGTCGAGCAACGCATCAACGCGTGCGTCGTCGATAACCAGAAGGCTCCCGCGCTCCCGTGGGAATCCCAGGACCTGCTGTCGCTGAGCGCCTATGTCGCGAAGCAATCGCGCGGCATGCCCGTGGCAGTGCGCATCGACACGGCGGCTTCGGACTTCGAGCGCGGACGGCGCATCTACTTCGAGCGCCAGGGCCAGCTCAACCTCGCCTGCACCCATTGCCACGACGCGAGCTGGGGACGGACGATCTACGCTGAGAGGGTGAGCCAGGGACAGCCCGTCGACTGGCCCGCCTATCGCCTCGAATGGCAGGCCGTGGGCTCCCTCGAGCGGCGCCTGCGCGCGTGCTACTTCGGGGTCCGCGCCGAGATGCCGCCCTTCGGCGCGCGGGACCTCGTCGCGCTCGAGCTGTACCTCGCCAACCGCGCCCAGGGACTCGCCTCGATGGCGCCGGGCGTGCGGCGCTAGCGCCTCACAGAGTCGCGAACATCGCGATCACGGCGGTGGCCATGCTCGCCGTCGACAGCC
>JADGRS010000079.1 GCA_017880705.1 Burkholderiales bacterium | reverse complement strand
AGCGTCACGCTCTTCGACGATTTCACCTACGGATCGACGGCGGCGAGATGAGCTCGCCGCACGTGAACCGGCTCCTTGTCGCCAAGGGGCTGCGCGCGTTTGGCGACGGCTACGTGAGCCTGCTGCTGCCCGTGTATCTCATCGCGCTCGGCTACTCGGCGGTCGATGTCGGCCTCATCGCGACGGCGACCCTCCTCGGCTCGGGACTCCTCACGCTTGCGGTGGGATTGCGCGCCTATCGCTTCCACTATCGCGTGGTGCTGCTCGCCGCGACGGCGCTCATGGCGGCCACGGGCCTCGGCTTCGCGACGATCACGAGCTTCTGGCCGCTCCTTCTCATCGCGTTCGTCGGCACGCTCAATCCATCGAGCGGCGACGTGAGCGTGTTCCTCCCGCTGGAGCACGCGGTGCTCTCGCGCGTGGTCGAAGACCGCGGGCGCACCGCGGCCTTCGCGCGCTACAGCCTCGTGGGCGCGCTCGTCGCGGCACTGGGATCGCTCGCCGCAGGGATCCCCGCCATGCTCTCGGCGCGCCTCGGCTTGGGAAACGTGGCCGCGCTGCAATGCATGTTCGCGGTGTACGCGCTCACCGCGATACCCGTGGCGCTCGTCTACCGCAGCCTCCCGCACTCGCTCGGCGCGAACGAGAAACGCGCCCCCGCGCCGCTGACGGTTTCCAGGACGCGCGTCTACACGCTCGCGGCGCTCTTCAGCGTGGACGCCTTCGGCGGCGGCCTCGTGGTGCAGTCGATGGTGGCGCTGTGGCTCTTCCAGCGCTACGGGCTGTCGCTGGGCGAGGCGGGGACGATCTTCTTCTGGACGGGACTTCTCAGCGCGGGCTCGTTCTTCGTCGCGGTGCGCCTCGCCAACCGCATCGGGCTCGTGAACACGATGGTCTTCACGCACATCCCGTCAAGCGTCTGCCTCGTCGCGATCCCGTTCGTCGACGACCTGCGTGTCGTGCTCGCGCTTCTCTTCGTGCGCGCCGCCCTCTCGCAGATGGACGTGCCGACGCGAAGCTCGTACGTGATGGCGATCGTGCAGCCCGAGGAGCGCCCCGCGGCGGCGAGCATCACCTCGGTGCCCCGCAGCCTCGCCTCCGCGGTGAGCCCGCTCCTCGCGGGGTATCTCCTCGGCGTCTCCACGTTCGGCTGGCCGCTGGTCGCGGCGGGCGGCGTGAAGATCGCATACGACCTCGCGCTCCTCGCGATGTTCAGGAAGGTGCGCCCTCCCGAGGAGGCGCGCCGCGCCGGCGGCTGAGCGCTCACATCCCCTTCGGCTTGAAGAGCGCGAGCATCGCTCCCGTCGGATCGGTGAAGATGCTGAAGCGCCCGACGTTGGGGATCTCGGTGACTTCCTTGATGATCTGCGCGCCGAGCGAGCGCGCCTTGGCCGTCGAGGCATCGATGTCGTCGACCAGCACGTAGGCGAGCCACATCGATGGCGCCCCCGGCATCGGGTGCTTCATCATGCCGCCGCCCGTGCCCTCGCCGGGCTTGATCACCGTGTACGTTCCCGCCGGCCCCATGTCGACGTCGTCCAGCTGCCAGTTGAAGAGCTTTCCGTAGAACTCCTTCGCCTTGGGCAGATCCTGCGTGTTCAGCTCCACGTGCACGAACGGATTGGGCATGGCTTCCTCCATGGGATCGAGGGTTCATTATGGCTTGCGTTTAGAATCGCGTTTTCGCGAGAAGGAAACGAAATGGACAAACGACCCCTCGGCCACTCCGGCCTCTCCGCGGCGCCGCTCGCGCTCGGCGGCAACGTCTTCGGATGGACCGCCGACGAGGCCACCTCCTTCGCGCTCCTCGACCGCTTCGTCGCGAGCGGCTTCAACCTGATCGACACCGCGAACACCTATTCGACTTGGGTGCCAGGTCATGTCGGCGGCGAATCGGAGACGATCATCGGAAAGTGGCTTGCGAAAAGCGGCAATCGCGACAGGGTGCTCATCGCGACCAAGGTGGGCATGCCGATCGAGGGCGCGAAGGGATTGAAGCGCGCGCAGATCGAGGGGAACGTGGAGAAATCGTTGCGGCGCCTCCAGACGGACCGCATCGACCTCTACCAGACTCACGCCGACGATCCGGACACGCCCGTGGACGAGACGCTCGAAGCGCTCGGGCGCCTCGTGAAGGCCGGCAAGGTGCGCGCCATCGGCGCCTCGCAGTACAAGCCCGATCGCCTGAAGGAGTCGCTGGAGTCGAGCCGGCGTTCGGGCCTGCCGCGCTACGAGACGCTGCAGCCGGAATTCAACCTGTACGACCGCGCGGGCTTCGAGCGCGACCTGCAGCCGGTGGCGCTCGAGTACGGACTCGCGGTGATCCCTTTCTTCGGGCTGGCGAAGGGCTTTCTCTCGGGCAAGTATCGCAAGGCGAGCGACATCGAGGGTCGCCCGCGCGCCGCCGGCCTCAAGAAATATTTCGAGGGCGATCGCGGAATGCGCATCCTCGCGGCGCTCGATTCCGTCGCGGCGCGCGTCGCCGCCACGCCGGCGCAAGTCTCCCTCGCGTGGATGATGGTCCAGCCCTCGATCGCCGCGCCGATCGTGAGCGTGACCTCGGTCGCGCAGCTGGACGAGATCACGGGCGCGGCCCGCGTGCGCCTCGACGAGGAGGCGCTCGCGGAGCTCGACCGGGCGAGCCGCTAGGGATCTAGGCGGCCGCGGCCAGGACGGGCGCCGGCGCGAGCGCCGTCGCCATCGCCTTGTCCACGTCGTCCACCCACACGAACTCGAGCTGCTCGCGCGCGTCCGCGGGGATGTCCTCGAGATCGCGGCGGTTACGCTCGGGCAGCATCACGGTCTTGATGCCGGCGCGCAATGCCGCGAGCACCTTTTCCTTCACGCCGCCGATCGGCATCACCAGGCCGCGCAGGCTGATCTCGCCCGTCATCGCGAGGTCGCTTCGCACTGCGCGTCCCGTGAGGAGCGAGGAGATCGCGAGGAACATCGCGACTCCCGCACTGGGGCCGTCCTTCGGCGTCGCGCCCGCGGGCACGTGCACGTGGATGTCGGACTTGTCGATGAGCTCCTGCGCTATGCCGAGCTGCGCCGAGCGCGCCTTCACCAGCGAGAGCGCCGCCTGCGCGCTTTCCTTCATCACGTCGCCGAGCTGGCCCGTGAGGATGAGCTTGCCGTTGCCCGGCATGCGCGCCGCCTCGATGAAGAGGATGTCGCCGCCTACCGGAGTCCACGCGAGGCCCGTGGCCACGCCCGGAATCGGCGCGCGCATCGCGACCTCCGCGTCGAACCGTCCGGCGCCGAGGATCGCCGCGAGGTCGGCCGCGCCGACCTTCATCGACTGCTCCTTGCCCTCGGCGATGCGCACCGCGACGTAGCGGATTACATTGCCGATCTCGCGCTCGAGGTTGCGCACGCCCGCCTCGCGCGTGTAGTCGTGGATGATCGCGAGCAGCGCCTCGTCGTCGAGCATGACTTGCTCGGCGCTCACGCCGGTCGCCTTGAGCTGGCGCGCCACCAGGTAACGGCGCGCGATCTGCAGCTTCTCCTGCGCGGTGTAGCCCGGGAGGTGGATCACTTCCATGCGGTCCCGAAGGGGGCCGGGAATGGTGTCGAGCACGTTCGCCGTGGCGATGAACATCACGCGCGAAAGATCGAACGGCACCGCGAGGTAGTTGTCGCGGAAGGTCGAGTTCTGCTCGGGATCGAGCACCTCGAGCATCGCCGAGGCGGGATCTCCGTGGAAGCCGCCCGCGCCGAGCTTGTCGATCTCGTCGAGCATCATCACGGCGTTGCGCGTTTCCACCTTGCGCAGGCCCTGGACGATGTTGCCCGGAAGGGCTCCGACGTAGGTGCGGCGGTGGCCGCGGATTTCCGCTTCATCGTGCACGCCGCCCAGGCTCACGCGCGCGAACTTGCGCCCGGTCGCCCTGGCGATGCTCTGGCCGAGCGAGGTCTTGCCCACGCCGGGCGGGCCGACGAAGCACAGGATCGGGCTCTTGCCCTCGGGATTGAGCTTGCGCACCGCGAGGTGCTCGAGGATGCGCCGCTTGATCTTGTCGAGGCCGTAATGGTCCTCGTCGAGGATGCGCCGCGCCTCCGCGATGTCGATCGCGGGCTCGGGCTCCGAGGCCCACGGCAGCTCGACCAGCCATTCGAGGTACGAGCGGACCATCGAATACTCGGCCGCGGCCTCGGGCATGCGCTCGAGGCGCTTCAGTTCCTTGCGCGCCTGCTTGTCGACCTCCTCGGGCATCTTCGCGTCGGCGATCGCCTTCGCGAGCTCCGCGAGATCCGCGTCGGCGCCCTCCTCGCCTTCGCCGAGCTCCTTCTCGATGGCGCGCTTCTGCTCACGCAGCAGGTGCTTGCGGTTGGCGTCCCCGAGGGACTCCCGCGTCTTCTCCTCGATGTCGCGCGAGACCTTGAGCACCTCGATGCGATGCGCGAGCATGCCGAGGATCCTGTCGAGGCGGGCCCTGAGGTCGAACGTCTCGAGGAGCGCCTGCTTCTCCTGCGCGCTCACGTCCATCATCCCCGCGATGAAATCGGCGAGGAGCGAAGGGGTCTCGACGCCCTGGAACGCGGTCGCGATTTCCGAGGGCACTTGGGGCAGGAGATCGAGGATCTCGCGCGCACGCGCGCGCAGCGCGCGGGCGCGGCCCTCCACCTCGGGATCGTCGACCTTCGCCTCCTCGATGAGCTGCACGCGGGCGACGGTGAACGGATAGCCCTCGAGGAATTGCAGCACGCGGAAGCGCTGCTCCCCCTTCAGGATCGCGTGATTCGTGCCGTCGGTCGTGACGTAGCGCACCACGTTCGCGGTGGTGCCGACCCAGTGCAGGTCGTCGGGGCCGGGCTGGTCGACCTCCGGGGAGTTCTGCAGGAGGATGCCGAGCGGGCGCTGCAGGCGCAGCGCTTCCTGCGCCGCGGCGCGCGAACGCTCGCGCCCGACGGACAGCGGCATCACGAGTCCGGGGAAGAGCACGACGTTGCGCACCGGCAGGATGATCAGCGCGTCGTCGGGAAGCGGCTTCGGCTCGTCTTCGCGGCGCGCCTTGTTGCGGCTGGCGAACGCGTCGTTCGCGGGCGTGTCGATACGCTGCCCGCCGTCGGTGGACGCGGGCGTGGATTCGATCGGGTTCATCGTCTCTCTCATGGGGGGTTCCATGAAGGAGGTGAGGCCGGCCCCGGGGCGTTTCAAGCCTTGTTCCGGAGCCCTGGGTCGCGAGGGATCACGCTTGCGGTTCCCGGGCTTCGAAAAGGAGTCCCCGACTCGAGACCCGGAGGAGCAAAGAAAAGGGCGCTCGTGGCGCCCGTGTAAAGGCTATGTCCGGGGCCCTGGGGGGCCCAATGCTGGACTAGCGGAAGGTGTACTTCACATTACCGTAAATGAAGCGTCCGCGCACGTCCGCGTAAGCGATGTCGTAGCCCGCGGCGAACTGGCCGGCCGAGTTGCTGTAGGGCGGATTGCGGTCGGTGAAGTTCTTCGCCCCCAGCGTGAACGCGATATTGCGGAAGCCCGTATAGCGCGCCTGCGCGTCGAACGTCTCGTAGTTGCCCACGCTGCGAGGCGTGCCGCCGACGTTGCCGGTCGCGTCGTGGTAGCTGTCCTGGAAGTTCTGGGACACGGAAACCATCCACGGGCCGCGGTCGTACGTCGCGCTCGCGACATGGCGCCAGCGCGGGATCACGCCGAGGCCGGCGCCGAGGGCCGTATCCATGTTGTTGCTGTAGCTGCCGTCGAAGTTCTGGCGGATCGATTGCCAGATCTCCGTGCCGTTCAGGCGCAGCGTCAGGTTGTGGCCGGGGCCGATGTCGGGGCGTCCGATGAGATCGAGGTCATAGCCGGTCACCTTGGCCTTGAACAGGTTCGCCGTGTTTTGCAGCACGTTGATGATCGGGCCGAGGCCGCTTGCGTTGCCGTCGGGCGCGCCGCGCAGGATGAAGTTCGCGAACGTCGTCGCGTTGGCGGCGTTACCCAGGATCGTCGTGGCGGGAAGGACCCCGAGCTGGTTCTTGATCGTGATCCAGAACGCATCCATGCCGATCGACATGCGGCGGCTGGGCTCGAACACGATGCCGAGCGTTCCCGACTTTGACTTCTCGGGGATGAGACTCGGGTTGCCGCCGGTGATGGTCGGGAACTGGTTGTTGCAATCGGACGGCGCGCCCGTCTGCACGTTCGGGCAACGCAGCGGATCACGCGAGCCGTTCGCCGTGACGCTCGACTGTTGCGGCGTGTAGAGGTCCGTAAGCGACGGCGCGCGGAATCCCGAGCCGTAGGAGCCGCGAACGAGGACCTCCGCGACGGGCGTGAAGCGGAACGAGATCTTCGGGTTGGTGGTGCTGCCGACGACCTGGTAGTTGTCGTAGCGCACGCCCGCGTCGAGCTCGAGCGACTTGAAGATCGGCACCGCGAGCTCCGCGTACGCCGACGCCACGTGGCGCTTCACGCCGACGCCGAAGACGTTGCCGCCGAATCCGGCGACGTCGCCGATCTGGAAGGCCTGCGAGGGGTTGTAGTCGAACTTCTCCTCGCGCAGCTCGCCGCCGATGGCGACGCCCATCGTGCCCGCCTGCATCTGCATGAGATCGCGCGTGGCCTTCACGTCCACGCTCATCGTCGAGATCTTGGCTTCGGAGATGGCTCCGCGCAGCTCCGCGGCCTGCACCGCCGCGAGGGTCGCCGGATCCGTGGTCGGCGCGAAGGGATTGACGCGGCCGCTATCGAGGATCGGCAGGAACTGGGAGTACAGCGGATAGCCCTGGAGGAGGATCGTGGCGGTCTTGTTCTGGCTGTAGAGGAACGCGGAGTCGTAATCCCATGCGCCCGCGGTTCCCTTGATGCCCGCCACGAAGCGCGAGTTGTCGGCGGTGTCCTCGGTCTCGCGCAGGCCGTTGGCGAAATCGCGATAGCGGAACGCGATCGGCTGGTTGGTCGGTAATCCCAGCGACGCGACGAACGCGGTCGGGAAGTAGGGGCTGGTCGGCGGCAGCAACACGAGCGTGTCGCCCGCGGTCGCGAAGCGGCGAAGGCCCGTGGGAAGCGTCGGATACTGCGTCGCGATCAGGTTGTTGATGAAGGCGATGTAGGGGTTCGTCGCCGGAAGCGCGGTGGCTTCCGAGATGGGCACGGGCTGGGTGGTGTATTTGAAGTCCGTGCGGGTGAACGCGCCCTCCACATACGCCTCCATGTTGCTATTGAGGCGCAGGTGCCCGTTGGCGAGGATGTACTTCTTCTCCATCTCGGGGAGCACCGAGAGAAAGGGGCTGTTCTCGAAGCGGCACGCCGTCCCGGACGTCGCGTTGCCGTCGAAGAAGGGCGAGTCGATGCCCGTCGGCCCGCAATTCGGGAATGCCGGGCTCGAAAGCCGCGAGAAGGTCGGCCCCGAGAGGATGTTGCCCGGGAAGGCGATGGTCGAGCTGAGGTCGTTGTGCTCGCCCACGTTGATCTGGCGCGCGAACGAGCGGTCGCTTCCCTGGATGCGGTCCTGCTTTTCGTAGCCCGCGCCGACGTTGAAGTTCCAGCCGTTCTTGTCGAGGTTGCCCATGCCGGCGAACGCCGACACGGTCATATCCTTGCCGCCGCCGCTGCGCGTGGGCGCGCCGTAGCCGACCTGGACCTCGGCACCCGTGTAGTCCTTGCGCAGGATGAAGTTCACGACGCCCGCGATGGCGTCGCTGCCGTAGAGGGACGAAGCGCCGTCCTTCAGCACCTCGATGCGGTCGATCGCCGCGATCGGGATGCTGTTCACGTCGACGGCGGCGCTGGTGGATCCGGCGGCGGAAGTGGCCACGCGCCGGCCGTTCACGAGAACCAGCGTGCGGTTCTGGCCCAGGGCACGAAGGGATACCGTGGAGACCGACGAGGTGACGGTGCCGTTCGCCTGGCTGGCGAAGATGCTGCCGGCGCTCGTGATCGCCGTGACTTGCTTGAGGAGCTCCTCGGTCGTCGTCGCGCCGATGCGATCGATGTCCTCGCGGCGCAGGATCTGCACCGGAATGGCCGTTTCCGCGTCGAGCCGCTTGATGGCGGACCCCGTGACCTCGATCTTCTCGAGCTTTTGGGTGCCCGGCTGCTGCGCGGACACGGCGGACACGAAGCAAATACAGAAGCACGACGCTGCGATGCGCTTGATCATTTGTAAACCCCCCTTTGACGGCGAATCCTATACCCATGAGAGCAAAATCCATACCCTGCACGGAGGTAACAAGATTAGGACGCCCGGTATGGAATAGTCCCGGGGGCCTTCGGTGGAGGCAATGGCAGTTAGAATCGGCCGCATGACCTGGTCCATCGTCGCGCGCCACACCTCGGGAGCGTTCGGAGTCGCGGTCGCGAGCAAGTTCTTCGCGGTCGGCGCGCTGTGCCCCGCGGTAAAGAACGGTAAAGGAGCGCTTTCCACGCAGGCGCTGGTCAATCCGCTCTATGCGCGCGACGGCCTCGCCGCCCTCGAGGCGGGGCTCGCCTCCTCCGAGGTCGTGAAGCGCCTCACCGGCGCCGACGCCGGGCGCGAGATGCGCCAGCTCCACGTCGTCGACGCGGCGGGCAGGAGCGCCGGCCACACGGGCGAGTCGTGCATCGAGTGGTGCGGGCACATCACGCGCGAAGGCTTCTCGGTGGCGGGCAACATGCTCGCGGGGCCTCGCGTGATCGAGGAGACGGCGCGCGCTTACGAAGAGGGAAGCTCCCTTCCCTTCGCCGAGCGCCTCATGGGCGCGATGGAGGCGGGCGAGGCCGCGGGCGGCGACAAGCGCGGCAAGCAGGGCGCGGCGCTGCTCATCCACACGACCGAGGACTATCCGTTCCTCAGCCTGCGGGTCGACGACCACGCCGATCCGCTCGCGGAGCTGCGTCGCCTCTACGCGGTGAGCCTCGAGCGCTTCCAGCCGTTCATGGGATGCCTGCCCAGCGCCGCGCAGCCGGCGGGCATCACCGATCGCGCGGTGATCGAGGAGCGCATCGCGCAATTCCACGCCGCCCGCGCCAAGGGCTGATTCCTCCCGATGGCGGCGCTCCTCGACGTCCGCGGCCTCGCCACCTCCTTCGCGACCGAGGACGGCACCTTCAACGCGGTCGACGGCGTGAGCTTTTCCATCGAGGCCGGCAAGACCCTCGGGCTCGTCGGTGAATCGGGGTGCGGCAAGAGCGTCACGGCGCTCTCCATCATGGGGCTCGTCGCGAGCCCGGGAAAGATCGCCGCCGGCGAGATCCTCTTCGAAGGCGCCGACCTGCTGCGCCTTGCGCCCCGCGCGATGCGCGACATTCGCGGCAACCGCATCGCGATGATCTTCCAGGAGCCGATGACTTCCCTGAATCCCGCGTTCACCATCGGCGACCAGATCGTCGAGGGAATCCTGCGCCACCGCGGGATCGGCCGCGAGGCGGCGAAGCGCCAGGCGATCGAGATGCTCGAGCACGTGCGCATGCCGCTTCCGGCGAAGCGCTTCGACGATCATCCCCATCGGCTTTCGGGAGGCATGCGCCAGCGCGCGATGATCGCGATGGCGCTCGCGTGCCGCCCGAAGCTGCTGATCGCCGACGAGCCCACCACCGCGCTCGACGTCACCATCCAGGCGCAGATCCTCGAGCTCATGCGCATGCTTCGCGACGAGACCGGCGCGGCGATCATCCTCATCACCCACGATCTCGGCGTGATCGCGGAGCTCGCGCACGATGTCGCCGTGATGTACGCCGGGCGTATCGTCGAGAAGGCGAGCGTGGCGCAATTGTTCGCCCAGCCCGAGCACCCGTACACGATCGGGCTCCTGGGCTCCATTCCGAAGCTGCACCTGCGGCAGCAGCGGCTGCCGGCGATCGAGGGACAGGTGCCCTCGCCCGCCGCGATGCCGCCGGGCTGCCGCTTCGCGCCGCGCTGTCCCTTCGTGGCCACGCGCTGCCGCGAGGAAGATCCGGCGCTACGCGACATCCACGCAGGCCAGGAGGCGGCGTGCCTGTACGCGCCTCTCGCCGCATGAGCGGGCTGCTGCGCGCCGAGCATCTCGTCAAGCATTTTCCGGTGCACGGCGGTTGGCGCCGCACGGGGGTGGTGCACGCGGTCGACGACGTGAGCTTCACCCTCGACAAAGGAGAGACCTTGGCGCTCGTGGGCGAGTCCGGCTGCGGCAAGTCGACCACGGGCCGCTTGGTGCTGCGCCTTCTCGAGGCGACTTCGGGCCGGGTCTGGTTCGAGGGACGCGAGCTCTTCGCGCTCGACGACTCCGAGATGCGCAAGCTCCGGGGCGCGCTGCAGATCGG
>JADGRS010000078.1 GCA_017880705.1 Burkholderiales bacterium | reverse complement strand
GGTGGTCTTCGCGCGCAGGCGCTTCATCACGCGGTCGCGCTGCTCCTGCGTCATGCCGCCGTGCAGGCCCTCGCACTGGAAGCCGCGCGCCGTCATGGTCTCGGTGAGCTCGTCGACTTCGGTGCGCGTGCGGCAGAAGACGATCGCCGCGGCGGGCGACTCGAGGTCGAGCACGCGCGCGAGTGCGAGCATCTTCGCGTTGCGGTGCACGAGGTACGCCTGCTGCCGGACCTTCGGCATCTCGCCGGCCGCTTCCACGGTGCGCGCGATCCTGATGCGCATCGGGTCGCGCTGGTTGCGCTTGGCGATCGCCTCGATGCGCGGCGGCATCGTCGCCGAGAAGAGAACCGTCTGCCTTTCCTTCGGGGTCTCGGCGAGCACCGCCTCGATGTCCTCGGCGAAGCCCATGTCGAGCATCTCGTCGGCTTCGTCGAGCACGACCACGCGCACGCCGGCGAGAGCGAGGCTGCCGCGCCGGATGTGGTCGAGCGCCCGCCCGGGTGTCGCGACGACGACGTTCACGCCGGCGCGCAGCGCGTGCAGCTGGCGCCCGATGGGCTGCCCGCCATAGACCGGGAGCACGGTGACGCCCAATGCCTTGCCGTAACGGTGCACCGCTTCGGAGACCTGCATGGCGAGCTCGCGCGTCGGCACCAACACGATCGCGACGGGGCCTTCGCCCTTGCCCTCGTTCACGATGCGCTGCAGGATCGGCAGCGCGAACGCGGCGGTCTTGCCCGTGCCGGTCGCGGCCTGCCCGAGGAGGTCGCGCCCCGCGATCAGCGGCGGAATGGTCTCGCGTTGGATCGGGGTCGGCTCCTCATAGCCGAGGCTCGTGAGGGCGGCAACGATCTGCGGATCGAGCCCGAGGGCGGCGAAGCCGCGCTCGTCTTGGGGTTCTGCTGTTGTCATGTGTTCCTTGTTCGAGCCTCAACGCGCCCGCGAGTTCACTTCGATCGCCTCAGTTGGTTCCGGTCAGCCCGGGGCCTTCAGCACCACGGGCTGGAAGTGGAGCGTCTCGTCGTTGGCGGCGAGCCACATCTGGGAATCCTGGATGGTGCAGTCGATGCGCATGTTGCGCTCGGCGAGCGAGGTGATGGCGCCGGACACCGAGGCCGGAATCTCGATCACGGAGACGTTGCGCAGCCGCGCGAGCGCGGCTTCGTTCTGGCCCCACCACTGCGCGGCGCTGCGCCCGCCGTAGAGATAGACCTTCACCTCGCGCGAGCGCCCCGCGGCCTTGCGCACCTCGCGCTCGTCGGGCAGCCCGACGTCGATCCACAGCTCGATGGCGCCCGTAAGGTCCTTCTTCACGAGGTCGGCCTCGCCCTCGGAGGAGAGGCCGCGACCGAACTCGAGCGCGTCGTCGGCATTCAACGCGAACGCGAGCACGCGCACCATCATGCGTTCGTCGGTCTCCGATGGATGGCGCGCGATGGTGAGCGCGTGAGTGGCGAAATGATTGCGGTCGAGGTCGGAGACCTGCAGCTCGGCCTTGAAGATGGTGGACTTGAGCGCCACGGCATCAGACCCGGCAGGTCGTCGCGTTCCGCACCTCGCGCAGGCGATCCCAGATGGGCCGGTCTCGCGGTGAGCGTGAAAAGGCGAAGAAGATCTGCATGCGCTCGCCGCAGCTGCGCTGCCCGACCTCGCCGTAAAGGAGCAGCGCCTCGCCCTTGGAGAACGCGTTCCAGGTGCGCACCTCGATTCCGTATCCCTGTTCCCAGCTTGCGAGCGCGGCCATCGGATGCACCGCGGCCGCCGTCTTGATCTCCTTCTCGGAGAGCTCGCGCTTCACGCCCACGTTCTTCATGAGTCCAGTGAAGTAAGCCTCGAGGTAGTCCTCGAGATCCTCGGGCGCCACGGGCCGCGTCTTCACGTCCCACAGGATCACGTAGCTGAAGCCGCCGTCGGAATCGAAGCGCTGCCACGAAGGCGCGAAGCGCACGTACTCCACCCCCTCGTACGGGATGGACGGCGCGAACTGCAGCGGGAAGAGGAACGATTCCGGCCGCCAGTCCACGGGCGCTGGAATCGGACTGGTTTGTGCGCTTGCGCACACGGCGATGGCGCATGCGAGCGCGGCAACGTACTGTTTCATGAGCGCATTCTCGCATGGGCGCGCCCATGGCAAACTACGCGCCACATGCGAGCTACTTGGCGGCCATGCCCTTTCGAAGCAGCTCCGCGGTGAGCTCGTTCAATCCCACGCCGCGTTTCTCGGCGGCGGCATGAAGGTCGCGCACCAGGTCGGAGTGGAGCTTCACGGCGAACGGGACGAGGCCCATCTCGCGCTCCCGCTCGCGCTGCTCCCGCTTGTCCAGCACCGCGGCGGCGCCCTTGCCGAAGCGGTCCGGAGTGGTGCCGGCGCCGGCGAGCTTGCGGCCCTTCAACTTCTCGAGGTCTGCTTTCTTCATGGGAATCGCCCTGTGGTCTATGGTCTCGCGGTCGCGAATACCGCGATTATGACGAAATGAAGCGCGATTGGCGGCGCATTTACGAGGCCCTGGTGGTCGGGCGAAGCGCGATCGTCGGCAAGGGGCTGTTCAGCGGCTCGCGGATTCCCAAGGGAGCGAAGATCGGCGAGTTCGAAGGCGAGGTGATCGGGCTGCGCGAGTCGCGCCGCCGCGCGAAGGGGAAGAGGATCGTCGCGATCGTCGAGCTCGAGCGCCATGCGATCGACGCGACGCGCAGCCCCCGGGGCTTCCGCTTCATCAATCACTCGTGCGATGCGAACACCTTCATTCGCTGCACCGCCGACCGCGCCGAGTTCTATGCGCGGCGCGCCATCGCGCGCGGCGAGGAGCTCACCGCCGACTATGGCGAATCGCACCACAACGGCAAGCTTGCCTGCCGCTGCGGCGCCGCCAGGTGCCGGGGCTTCATCTAGGAGCGCTTCGGGGGATCGATCTCCACGCCGGAAGCGAGACGGCGAGGATCGCGGCGACGAGGAGGAACGCGCCCGCGATCCACCAGCGCTTCGCCTCGCGCGCGCGGCTCCTCACCTCGCGCGTGACGAATTCCTCGCCGCGGATCATCTCGTTGTACGACTTCTCGAACGAGGCGATGCGCCTTACCTCCTCCTCGTCGAGCGGCTCGCCTTTCCAGCGGCGCTCCGCCTCGCGTGCGCGCAGCTTGTCGGCTTCATCGCGGTAACGCCGGCCGTAGGCCGCGGCTTCGGCGCCGATCGCGAGGGACTTCGCATCCATGTAGGCGCCGCGGATCGCGGGAAACGCGTGCTCGAGCGAGTCGAGCAGCGGCTGGTCGGCGCGCGGCGAGATCGCGATCCAGATCGCCGAGGCCGCGAGGAGCGCGGCGGCGAGCCATCGGCCAAGGCGCAGGGCCGCGCCGAATTTCGCGCGGCGCTCCCGGCGAAGGCCGCGCGCGATCCCCGCGATCGCGAGCGCGGCGCCGTAGGTGCATACGAGCGTCGCGCCGGTCGAGAGGTCGCTCGCGTAGGAAATGGCGAGGCCCACGAAGGCCGCCGCCGTTCCCGCGATCCACGCGATCGCCAGCTGCGAGGCAAAGCGCGTGGCGTGGAGCACGCCGATCGCCGCCGGAATGATGAGGAAGGCGAACACCAGGAGCACGCCCGCGAGGGCGACCGAGCTCGTGACGACGACGCCGAAGGCCGCGTAGAAGGCGAACTCCGAGATCCATCCCGAGGGCTTGAGGGCTCGCGCGATCCACGGATAGGCGAGGCCGACCGCCGCGTAGAGCGCGATCGCCCACGCGAGCTCGCTCCACCCCACCGTGAGGATGTTTCCCGTGAGGATCTGGCGAATGTGCTCGGCGCCCTGGGGAGCGCGATCGACGAGGAGCAGCGCCGCGGCCGCGGCGACCACGTAGACCACGCCGATCTGCGCTTCCTGCGGGATGCGGCCCGACCACGCGCGCGTCGAGGCGAGGAGGGCCGCGGCGGCGACGGTGAAGCCGAGCGCATAGGCGTGCGCCGCGAGGCCCTGGGGCGGATGGCCGAGGAGGAAGGCCGCGGTCGCGCCCAGTGCAGCGACCTGCGCGAGCGCGAGGTCGACGAAGATCACGTTGCGCTCGAGGACGTGCAATCCGAAATACGCGTGGATGGCGACCAGCGCCGCGCAGGCGAGGGCGGGAAGGGCGAGGAAGGAAAGGGCCTCGATCACCGGGAAGGCGCGAGCGCGCGCACGTCGTAGTCGATGAGCGAAATATAGTCGCGCGCCTCGGGGATCGCGCCCACGCTCGAGGCGAGCACCGCCACGCGCGCTCCCGTGCGGCTCGCGAGAAACTGCGCGTCGCGCGCCGGCTCGTGGGGCTCGCGCACGATCGCGCCGACCCGCGCTTCGATGCCCTCGCGCGCGAGCTTCGCGAGGTGCGAGGCGCTCGGCGGCACTCCGGGGCGCAACTCGACGATGCCGACGAAGCGCAGCCGGAAGCGCCGCGCGAAGTAGGGCCACGTGTCGTGATAGGCGATGAGGGCCGGCGCGTTCTCGAGCGCGCGCTTCCACTCGCCCATCTTCGCGTCGAGGCGCTCGAGGAAGGCGAGGCGGTTCGCCTCGTAGCGCTTCGCGTTGGGCGGGTCCAGGCGCGCCAGCGCTTCCAGGATCGTCGCGGTGATCATCGCGGCATTGGCCGGGTCGAGCCAGTAGTGGGGATTGCCGCGTCCGTGGGCATGGCCGTCGTCGGGGCCCACGCCGCCCGCGCGCACGTCGAGAAGCGCGATGTCGGTGGAGGCGTCGATGTATCCCGCGCCGCCGCGCCGCACGCGCGCGTTGCCCGCCTGCTGCAGCAGGGGGTCGAGCCACAGGTCGTAGTCGACGCCCACGCGCAGCACGGCCTGCGCCTCGCGCACCCGCGCGAGATCCTGGGGCCGCGGCTGGAAATTCTCGGCGTCCTGTCCCGCGGGGATGAGGTGCGTCGCCACGATGAGCTCGCCGCCGACGGAGATCGCGAGCGACTCCAGCTCCGTCGTGGTCGAGACGAGCCTGAGGGGCTCGGCGCCAACCACGCCCTCGAGCCCGAGGAAAAGCGCGATGGTCATTCCCGCGAAGGCGGGAATGACGGGAATGCTCAGTTGCGCCAGAGGCTCTTGGGCATCACGCAGTGCACGTTCTTCTCGGCTCCCGACATGTCGCCGATGCGGCAATCCATCGCGGCGCTCGCGAGCCCGTAGGCGTCGAGGCGCGCGATGCCCTTCTTCTGCTCGAGGAACTTGATCATCGCCATGGACGCGGCGTCCATCGCCTTGTTCAGGTCGACGTCGCGGCCGGTGGAGACGTAGTACGCGGCGTTCTCGGCGGCGGGACGCTCGGGGATGCCGCTCGCGGAAACGTCCTTGGGCGTGAGGCAATGAATTCCCTTCTTGATGTTCACCACCTGCGACACGCGGCAGTCCGAGACGCTCGCCATGGTGAGGGCCGCCGCCTCGGCCGATTGCCCGCGCTGCTCGCCGATGAACTTGATCGTCTGCGCGAGCGCCTGGTTCCACGCGAGGTTCAGGTCGCTGTCGAGGCCCATCGTGATCCAGTGGGTCGGGGTCTCGATGCGCGGCATGTCGAGCTTCATGTTCTTCACCACCGAGACGTTCACCGCCATCTCCTTGTACGCGGTCTCGATGGCCGTGAGGTTCACCTCCCCGTTGCCCTGCGCGGCGTGGGAATCGCCCGTCCAGAGGAGCGCGCCCTTCACCCACACCGGCACGTAGAGGGTCGCGCCCTCGCTGAAGTCGCGGATGTCGATGTTGCCCGCGTATTCGCCGGGCGGCACGCTGCTGTATCGGCCGGGCTGCGCGCGCGCGACACCGGTGGTTCCGGGAAATGGCTTCAAGGGAATGAAGACGCCGGGAAGGAATTCCGTCTCCATCTTGTCCATGTCGAGATAGAGATACTTCACCTGGCCGTCGGCGTAGATCCCCGGGAACTCGCCGAACATGCCGGGCACGTTGAAGTTGGTCGCGTAGGCGCGGGGAACGATGTTGAGGATCGAGACCCTGAGCACGTCCCCGGGCTCGGCGCCGTTCACGAACACGGGGCCCGTCAGCGTGTGCGGCCCGCGGCCGGGATTGTCGGTGCGCAGCTTCTTGATCTCCTCGATGGTGCGCCCCGGCACCACCTGGTTGTGCGAATGCATCATCGTCTCGAAGACGACGGTGTCGCCCGAGTCGATCTTCAGCACCGGCGGCTGCGCGTTGTCGAACCAGCCCCACTGCGTCGTCTCGAGCGTCGCGGGAAGGAGGTGCACCTTGCCGGGATACTTGCTGGTGATGGCGATCGATTGCGCCATGGCCGCCGTGGCCGAGGCCGCGATGGCCATGGCGAGCGCGATTCGCGCGGTACGATGCGTCTTGTTCACTATGACTCTCCCGTTATGGTATTCAGCTAGGCGCGAGTCACCATACTCCGAACACCCCCTCCCCGAAAGTACGAGGATCAATTCATGAAAGTAGGCACTCTTCTTGTGCTGGGAATCACCCTGAGCGCACCGGCGATGGGCTCGCCGGGAGACGCGAACCCCCTGATCGCCGAGATCGTCTCGAAGGTTTCCGCCGCGCGCGTCGAGGCGACCATTCGCAAGCTCGCCTCGTTCGGCACGCGCAACTCCCTGTCGGATACGGTTTCCGACACCCGCGGGATAGGTGCCGCGCGGCGCTGGATCAAGGGCGAGCTCGACCGTTGCGCGAAGGATTCCGGAGGTCGCCTCGAAGTCGCCTTCGACGACCACCTGATCAAGACGGGCGCGCGTGTTCCGACGCCTACGCATTTCGTGAACGTGGTGGCGACCTTGCGCGGCGAGCAGGTGGAGAGCCGCGAGCGCATCTACGTGGTGAGCGGGCATTACGACTCGATGCCCTCGAGCCCGATCGACCCGAACCAGGATGCGCCGGGCGCCAACGACGATGCGTCGGGCACCGCGGTCTCGATGGAGCTCGCGTGCCTGATGTCGAAATACCGCTTCGATGCGACGCTGGTCTTCATGACGGTCGCGGGCGAGGAGCAGGGCCTCCTCGGCGCCGAGGCGTGGGCGCAGGACGCGAAGGTGAAGGGGCTCGACATCGCCGGCATGTTCACCAACGACATCGTGGGGAACACGCGCGGGCTCGACGGGCGCGTCGAACACGGCCGCGTGCGCCTCTTCGCCTCGGGAATCCTTCCGAACAAGTCCCTGCGCGACGACGTCGTCGCGGCGCTGCGCACCGGCGGCGAGAACGACCTGCCGACCCGCCAGCTCGCGCGATTCGTGAAGCAGGCGGCGGAGAAGCACGTGCCGGGAATGAAAGTGGACGTGATCTGGCGGCGCGATCGCTTCCTCCGCGGCGGGGACCATTTCCCGTTCCTCGAGGAAGGCTATCCGGCGCTGCGCTTCACGGAGCCTTCCGAGAACTGGCAGCACCAGCACCAGGACGTGCGCGTCGTGGACGGCGTGCAATACGGCGACCTTCCCGAGTTCGTCGACTTCGGTTTCGTCGCCGACGTCGCGCGCGTGAACGCGGCCGCGCTCGCGGCGCTCGCGCTCGGGCCTTCGGTGCCGCGCGACGTGGAGATGGAGAACATCCGCCTCGAGGCGGACACGACGCTGCGCTGGAAGCCCAATCCCGAGCCCGACGTCGCCGGCTACCGCATCGCGTGGCGCTCGACCACCGCCGCCGACTGGGAGCACTTCCGCGACGTGGGGAACGTGACGCGCGAGACGCTGGCGGGAATCTCCAAGGACGACTACCAGTTCGGCGTGCAGGCCTACGACCGCGACGGCAACCTGTCGGTGGCGGCGTATCCGCGGCCGTACCGGCCGCTGCCGATTCCCCCTCCCAAATAGTTGACGGCGTCAACTATGCGGCGGATCATCCTCCCATGGACGATCCCGCCGCGGGGCGCGTCGCCGCCGTCCGCAGGTTCAACCGGTTCTACACGCGCCGCATCGGGCTCCTCGGCAACTCGATGTACGGGAGCGACTTCTCGCTCGCCCAGATGCGCGTGCTGTGGGAGCTCGCGCACCGCGCGGGAATCACCGCCTCGGGGCTCGAGGAGCGCCTCGGCATGGATCGGGGCTATCTCAGCCGGATCCTCGGGAGCTTTCGCGAGCGCGGATTCGTTCGCGCGGCGACGGCGCGGCACGATGGGCGAGTGCGCCACCTGCGGCTCACCGGGAAGGGGCGCAAGGCCTTCGCTCCCTTCGACCGGCGCTCGGACGAGGAGGTGCGCGCGACGATCTCGGGGCTGACGGGCGCGCAGCAGCATCGGCTCGTCGGGGCGATGCGCGCGATCGAGGCGCTGCTCGAGGGCGCGGGCGGGAGCGATGTGCCGTTCTCCCTTCGGGAACCGAGACCGGGCGATTTCGGCTGGGTGATACACCGCCACGGAGCGCTCTATGCGCAGGAGTACGGCTGGGATGCGACCTTCGAGGCGCTCGTCGCCGGGATCGTCGCGAAGTTCGTGCGCGACTTCCAGCCGAAGCGCGAGCGCTGCTGGATCGCCGAGCGCGATGGCGAGATCGCCGGCTGCGTCTTCCTCGTCGAGCGCTCCGCCACGGTCTCGCAGCTGCGGCTCCTGCTGGTCGAGCCATCCGCGCGCGGGCTCGGCATCGGCTCGGCCCTCGTGGCGCAATGCCTGCGCTTCGCGCGCGAGGCCGGCTACCGCAAGGTCGTGCTCTGGACCAACGACATCCTGCACTCCGCGCGCCGCATCTACGAGGGCGCCGGCTTCCGCCTCGTCAAGGAAGGGAAGCACACGAGCTTCGGCCACCGCCTCGTCGGCCAGACGTGGGAATTGAAACTGGTCTAAAAATTCGTGTCAGGTACGAATTTTACGAGACGGAGTCGCCCCTCGAAAATTCGTACCTGACACGAATTTTTAGAGCACCGGCGAAGTGAGCCGCGCGATCGATTCGAGGAGTACGGTGAGCTTCTCGCTGCGCCGGCGCGAGGGGAAGGGCTTGCAGGTCTTGCGGTCTTCCTCGAAGCGCTCGACGAGGTGATCGATCACGATCTTGTCGTAGAAGGCCGCGGCGATCTCGAAGTTCAGGCGGAAGCTGCGGTTGTCGAGATTCGCGGTGCCGATGACCCCGACGGTGTCGTCGATCACCATCGTCTTGGCGTGCAGCATCGACGGCCCGTACTCGAAGATCTTGATCCCGGCCTTGCGCAGCGACTCGCAATAGGTATGCGAGGCGGCCGTAACGATCCGCGAGTCGCCGCGCTTGGGGACGATCACCTGCACGTCGACGCCGCGCAGCTCCGCGATTCGCAGCGCGGCCTCGAGCGGCTCGTCGGGAATGAGATAGGGCGTCTCGATCAGCACGCGGGTCCTCGCGGTCGAGAGGGCGGCGAGGAAGAACGCGTGCATCGGCGCGTTGGTGTCGTCGGGCCCCGATGCGATGATCTGCACGGGGACGCCGTCGCCCTTGCGCGACGGCGGAAAATATTTGACGGCGTTCGCGGCCGTGAGCCTGAAGGTGCCGCCGGAATAATTCCAGTTCTCGAGGAAGAGCCGCTGGATGCGTTGCGCGGGCTCGCCGTCGATGCGCACATGCTGGTCGCGCCAGGCATCCTTTCCCGAGCGCGTCGAGGTCGCGGGGTCGTGCACGTTGATCCCGCCGAGGAACGCCGTGGCGCCGTCAATGATGGCGATCTTGCGGTGGGTGCGGAAGTTGCCGAGGTGCCACCTCCACAGCCGGAAGCGCACCGGGTTGAACGTGCGCACCTCGCCCCCGGCATCGCGCAGCGGGGCCCAGAACGAATCGCTCACGTGCGGCGAGCCGAGGTCGTCGTAGAGCACGCGCACCTCGACCCCGCGGCGCGCGGCCACTGCGAGGATGTCGCGGATGTGCGTGCCGACGTGATCGGGCTCCCAGATGTAGTACTCGAGGTGCGCGTGGTGCAGGGTCGCGATGATGCATTCCTCCAGGGCCTTGATGACCTGGTCGCCGCCGTCGAGCAGCTTCACCGCCGACGCGAACGTCGGCTCGCCCTGGTCGAGCCGGCGCCCGACCGCGGCGAGCCCCTCCGCGTCGCGAGGCAGCGCCGGGCGCGGCGGACCGTCTTCGTCGTCGATGCGACTCGCGCGCAGCGAGGTGCGGGCGACGCCGTAGCGCCGCCGGCGCCGCTGCATGCGGCGCGGGCCGAACAAGATGTAGTAGAACCCGGAGAGCACGGGGACGAGGAAGCCGAAGGCCAGCGCGCCGGTGTGGAAGAGAACACCCGCCCAGTCCTGCCCGGACAGGATGTTGAAGTGCGCGACGAGGTCGGTCACGGAGACCTTGG
>JADGRS010000386.1 GCA_017880705.1 Burkholderiales bacterium | reverse complement strand
AAATTGGTGTCAGGTACACATTTCGGCCACCGAAATGTGTACCTGACACCAATTTCCTATCTCTTCTTCATGAAGAATATGAACTCCGCGCCCTCGGAGTGAGACAGCAGCTCGTTGCCGGTCTGCTTGCAGAAGGCCTGGAAGTCCTTCACGGAGCCGGGGTCGGTGGCCATGACCTTCAGCACCTGGCCGGGCGTGAGCTCGCCCAGGGCTTTCTTGGCCCTGAGGATAGGTAGCGGGCAATTGAGTCCGCGAACGTCGAGCTCGCGATCAAACGACTGCATCTTGGTTTCTCCAGCGGGGCCCGAATGTTATCACGCGAGCCCCGCTGGAGAAGACCCCGTTCACGTGGGCATCTCGAGCTTTCCCCCGATCGCCTTCCACGCCGAATGGCCGCCGGCCATGTAAGTCGCGTCGAAGCCTTTCGAGCGCAGCGCCTGCGCGGTGCGGCAGCCCACGTGGAAGCCGTAGGCGCAGAAGACCACCACGGGCTTGTCCTGCGACAGCTCGCCCACCCAGGCGTCGACCTGGTCCGGGTCGCGCCACTTCGCGCCCGCCATGATTTCCTGGCTCTTCGTGAAGTAGTGGCGCGGCCGTGCGTCGATCACCTGCACCGGCGTCCCGGAATCGAGCATCGCCTTGATGCTCTCGGGCCCCACCGCCGGCACGTCGGCCCACTCCTCCTGCACGAGCTCGCGCGGGCCCGGCGCGTTCTTCGCATCGCTGTAGCGCGCCTCGATCGCCTTCCAGTCGAGGTTGCGCATGAAAGTGTCCACGTAGGCGGTGGCGTTCGCGCCGAAATCGATGTGATAGGCGTGCTCGTACATGTCGAGCGCGAGGATCGGGATGGCACCCGCGATCGATTGGCTATGGTCCGTGGCGAATTGATTCACGAGACGCCCGTCGCGCGGCACGTAGCTGAGCAGCACCCAGCCCGAGCCGCCCCCGAGCGCGCGGCCCATCGCGGTGAATTCCGCGCGCCAGCGTTCCGCCGAGCCGAAATCGTTCGCGAGCACGGCGAGCATCGACTCGGTGTTCTTCCCTTCGCCACCGAGGCACGCGAAATAGATCTCGTGCAGGAGCGTGGAGTTGAGCGCCGTGAGCTGGTCGCGCTTGAGGCCGGCGAGCTCGTAGGCGGGCGCGACGGCGAAGTCGGTCGACGCGAGCTTCTCGGTGATCGCGTTGAGCCGGCGCATCGCGCCGCCGTAGTTGTTCTCGTAATGGCTCTCGATCAGGCGTGCCGAGAGATTGTTCAGGGTCCAGGGTCTGCAGGGAATCGGAGCGAGGTTGTAACGCATGCGAGCCTCCAAGTTGGAATCGGCAGGTCTTGGACGAGGCTCGTCTTGGAGGGATTGGGATCCCGGGGGTCCTGCGCTCCCCCGAAATCAGATTACTGCGAACGATGCGGCGATGCAAGTTGCCGCGATCTGTTCAATACGTCACGCGGTCTCCAGCCATTCCAGCGCCTTCGCATCGTCGGTAAACGGGAAGTGCCTGACCTCGGCCGAGGTGAAGTGCTTGGCCAGCGATTCCCCGATGCTGGCAACCGGGCTATCCGTCACGATCGCCAGGCGCTCGATCTTCTTGTGATGCCCGCTGACGAAGTGCATGTGCGCCGTGAATCCGCCGAAGTTCTCCCACCCGGGAAAAGCCTTCGTATGAATCAACACGCCGTGAAGCTTGGAGTGGTCCGACAGGTAGGAATCGACGGCGGCGCTGAGGCCGGCGAAGTCCTCCTTGCTGAGGGGCGCGCGGGGTTTGAGCACCAGGATGCCTTCGGGCTTCATTATCGAATAGTCGAGCATGGGATCCTCCATGGGGTATGCGCCCTCGTAGGACATCGTGATCGGCCATTTCGTTCGGGGTGTACGATGTTCGCCCGATCGTTTCGCACTCGAGAGGAGAACACCATGAACCGGATCGTCACGTTCAGCGCAATGGCGCTGGGTGTCTGCGTCGTCTCACCGGGCGCCGCCGTTGCTCAAACTGCAAAAGACCTGGTCGGAACCTGGACCATGGCCTCGAACGTCAGTATCGGCAAGGACAACAGCAGGACCGACATATTCGGTCCCAAGGGGACGGGCATGGCGATATTCGCGAGCGACGGCCGCTTCGCCATCGTCAACATCAACCCCACCACGCCAAAATTCGCATCCAACAATCGCGCCCAGGGAACACCCGAAGAGAACAAGGCCGCCGTGCTCGGAGGCATTGCCCTGTACGGCACCTACTCGGTAGCGAACAAGGTCATCGCCTTCAAGGTCGAGGGGAGCACTTTCCCGAACTGGACGGGCGCCGAGCAAAAGCGAACCGTCAAATCCTTCGCGAAGGACGAGCTGACGTGGACCCTTCCCGCATCGATCGGCGGAACCGCCGAGGTCACCTGGAAGCGGCTGAAGTAGATTTGCGTTAGGATCGAGTCGCCCGGGGATGCAGGCTCCCGGAGGCGGCGCTCGCCGCCAAGACGGTGTCCGTCCAAGTCCCTGCTTCCGCACCCACTACGGAGGCTCCATGGACACCGTCTCGATCGATCCCCTGAGCACCACTGGAACGTGAGCGCATGAGCGAGCGCCCCGCCGCGCCCACCTTCCGCGAGGCGCTGCGCTTCTGGCTGAAGCTCGGCTTCGTGAGCTTCGGCGGGCCCGCGGGCCAGATCGCGATCATGCATCGCGAGCTGGTCGAGCGGTACCGCTGGATCTCGGAGCGGCGCTTCCTGCACGCGCTCAACTACTGCATGGTGCTGCCGGGCCCCGAAGCCCAGCAGCTGGCGACATATATCGGGTGGCTGCTGCACGGCACGCGGGGCGGGATCGCCGCCGGGGGACTCTTCGTCCTGCCCTCGCTCGCGATCCTGATTGCGCTCTCGTGGATCTACGTGCGCTTCGGACAGATGCCCGCGATCGCGGCCGTGCTCTACGGCGTGAAGCCCGCAGTCGTCGCGATCGTGCTCGCGGCGGCGTGGCGGATCGGATCTCGGGCGCTGCATCACCTCGTGCTGTGGGCGATCGCGGCGGCGGCGTTCCTCGCGCTCTTCGCGGGCTCGGTGCCCTTCCCCGCGGTGATCCTCGCCGCGGCGGCGATCGGCATGATCGGCGGCCGGCTCGCGCCGCGCGTCTTCGCCCTTGCGCGCCATGCTCCGGGAAAGGCTGCGCCGCTTTCCTCCGTGATCGACGACGACACGCCCACCCCCGCCCACGCGCGCTTCTCGTGGGGCCGGCTCGCGATGATCGTCGTCGCGTTCCTCGCGCTCTGGGCAGTTACGCTCGCGGCGCTCGCGGCGGCCTTCGGCTGGAAGACCGATTACCTGCAGATGGGATGGTTCTTCACGAAAGCCGCGCTCCTCACGTTCGGGGGCGC
>JADGRS010000077.1 GCA_017880705.1 Burkholderiales bacterium | reverse complement strand
TCCGGGACCAGCGAGAGCGCTTCTCCGAAATGATCGTCGGACCTGGCCATCAATGCACGCCACGAACGGGCCGGCAGCATGCCCGGAAGGTAGGTGAAGTGGCAGGCGCCGCATTCCTTGGCGTAGATCGGATCGCTTGCCGCGGCAAAGCCGCCCTTCTCGTACTTGTGGGGGTTGAAGCGGTCGTCGATGGCGGCGGCGGGACCGGCGGCGAGCATGGCGCCAACGGCACATGGCCACATCGCGAGTCTCAGGAGGTTCGGCAGCACATGTCTCCCAACGTGTGAATGACTGGCAGGATATCCATGCTGTCGTCTATTTCTTCCACCGGAATGCTTCGTCGTTCACGCTGAAATCCTTGCTCTTGTAGTCTCCGGACTGGACCTTGATGTGGCAGACACCGCACTCGGTGAGGGTCTTGGGCCGCGGTGTGCCGTTCCAGATGGGATCGAGCACCGCGGCATGCAGTCCGGCGATATAGGGAACCTGCGTGATGCGAAGCGGCGACTCGTTGGTAGACAGCGAGCCCATGATGGCGCGGGACTGTTCGTTCGTGGCTCGATCCGCCGCATTCGCGACCAAATAGTCGGTAATGCCGCGCTGCACCGAGGCGTCGACCTTCGCCGATTCGCCGAAGTGATCGTCAAGGCGGCCCATCACCGCGCGCCACGACGAGGCCGGCAGGAGCTCCGGCGAAAATGCCATGTGGCAAGCGCCGCACTCCTTCAAATAGGCGCTGTCGGTGGGCACCAGAACACGTGCCGATGCCGCGTAAGTCGGCACCGAAAGCGTGGCCCCCCCCAAGCACACCGCCCCTGCAGCGAGCGTGAGCCCGGCAATCCCATGAATCCTCGTCCTCATCGTTTTCCACATTTTTTTATCGGCTCCCGATCATTGTCAACGCGTCACCCTTTTCCTGGGGCGTGCACACACGGCCGAGCGTCCATTTGCAATTGCGCTCCAGCCACTTCTCGATCTTCTCCTTGTCCGCCAGGCGTTTCGGATTGACCGAAGGCGCCATGGGCTCGATCGCCTTGCCGGTGGTCGCGTGCTTGCCCACCTTCCTGAGATCGGTCGTGTGGCAAAGGGCGCAACGCCGCACTTCTCCTGTCTTGGGATCGGTCACGCTTCGTTCCCACAACGCTTCGCCGGCCGCGACGGTGAAATGGCTCGCGCCCTGTGCCTGGAACTGCTGCAGCAAGTCGTCCACGGGGCCGGCGCAAGCCCGGCCACCCACTCCAAGCAGCGCGAATGCCACCGCCACCACGATGCCGCGTCCGGTCGCCATGGGTCACTTGCCTTTGCGCACCGCGGATTTGCCCAGTTCCATGTCGATCGCTCCCGGCGCGAACTCGCCGCCATCGGCGTCTCGATGACACCCCTCGCACTCCAGCCGGTGCACACGTTCCCACGTCGCCGCGTCGAGTCGCTCATGGCGCTGCACCCAGTAGGGCGTGGCAGTGATCCGCAGCGGAGCGGAAGCGGCGGGGATAGTCGTGGCCATCTTCCACGCCACCGGAGATTCCAATGCCTCGGCGGCGTTGCTTGCGGAGAAGGCCTCGAGGTGTCGCAGCGTCTCGCCACCCAGGCCGAGGTCCTCGCCAAAATGCGCCTCTTGTTCCGCGAACATTCTCGACCAGGACCGCGCCGGCAGGAGCGAGGGGTGGTAAGCGAGATGACAGCCGCTGCACTCGGTCTTCCAAACGGCATCCATCGGCAGCGCCCGCGACGCATACGGCCGATAGGGCTGTGTCCCGGTAGCCGGAAGATAGCCACGAAAGTACGCAAGGGCACCAACCGCCAGGGCCAGGGTCATTGCAACGGCGATACCGCGCTTTGCGTCGACATCCGCGATCGCATCGTCCGTCGGCTTGTAGCCCGTAAGCATCGAGGCGATGAGGTTCTGCCGATCGGCGAAGCAGCCGACCAACACCCCGACGATGTGAAGAGCGACGACACCAAGCATGCCGTACGCAAGCCATTGGTGGATCGCATGGGCGACGTCGCCCACGGGGTAGCCGAATCGGCCGGCGAGTAATCCTTCCCCCTTCTCGGCCCCGAGGGTGACGACTCCGGTCGCAACTTCCAGGAGGGCCATCGCGAGCAGGGCATGGATCGCCCAGCTTCCCGCGGGATTGTGACCGACATGGTGCGGCTGGCGGCCACGGGCAAGGGAGACGAGATAACGCCACGCCGACCGCGCGGAGAGAGGAAAGCTCGCGAACCGCGCCCAGCGCGTGCCGACCAATCCCCAGGCGTAGCGGAACGCGACCAGCGCGCCGATGGCGTAGCCGAAGAACTCGTGGATATCGAGATAGCGCGCGTCGCGCGTGAACCAGTCCCCGGCGAAAGCCGCGGCGAGGGCCCAGTGGAATGTCCGCGTGGGGGCATCCCAGACGCGCGCGTGCCGGGGGACGATGACCATAGCGATATCGGGTAAATCAGCAATCGACTTGCTCGGGCCTAGTCAATAAAACGCCGGGGCAGTCGCTCGCGCGGCCACCGCGATCTCTGGCGATCAATGGGACAAAGTGTTGCGACGCGCCGGTCGGTCGAGGGTCGGTGGATGCGAGCGAAAAGAAGCGACCGCGTCCAGACCATCTCGCCGAAACGGAGCCCTCCCCGAATCGAATCGCGTGGCGATCCGACCCGAGGAGGCGATACCCGTCAATGCGAAACTTAGAAGCTGTACTCGACGCCGAGGCTGTAGCTCGACGACGTGTTGACCTTCTGCGTGTCCCTGTTGAACACCGAGGAATCGGAGTTCGGGTTGTAGTTGAGGTGGAAGCTCACGTTCATCGCCGGATTCCACAGCAAGGCGATGTTCGAGGTGTCGGCCTTGCCGAAGTCGCTTCCGATGCCGGTCGGGCTCGTGTACTTGTAGTCCGTGTCCTTGGCGTAAGAAGCCTGGATGCCGTACGTCCGCTTGTAGAAGTAGCGGATGTAGGCCCCGATGACGTCGCGCTTGGCGCTCGCGCCGCTTTCGTAGTCCTGCTTCGTGCCGGACGCCTGGATCATCGCCACCCACGAATGAGGACCCCTGTCCGCCACGTCGTACTCAGCCCGGATGGCGTAGGTCGAGAAGCTCTTGACCTTCTCCAACGGGGCGCCGGCAACCTGACGCCCGCCCAGCGTGTTGGTGAACGACAGGCTCGAATCCGTTACGCCCGCAGGACAGGTGGTCGGACAGATGAAGCTCACCTTCACCGGGGTCAGGATGGACGCGTTGTCGTTGCCCTTCCCGAATTCCGCGGCCAACCACAGATCGTTGTCGGTCTTGCGGAACATGTTGTAGGCGACTGCGTAGTACTGCTGCCAGCCGTTCGACATGCTGTTATTGGTCACCCCGGTGTTCGGCGCGAACTGCAGCCACAGCCGATCGTCGAGGAACGCGTGGAGGCTGAGCGTGCTCATTTCCAGGAACTTCCCGGTGCCACCCTGCCCGAGGCTGAAGAACCGTGGAATTCCTGTGGGGAACACGAACTGCGTGACCACGTCGCCCGGCTCGTTTCCAAGCGACAGCCCGATGAAGCTGTTTTCGCCGATGGTGCGCGACGTGGACAACCGGTACTCGTCGAAGGCGAAGGTGTTGAGGCCGGTGGGTCCCGTGTTCGCCGTGGTGACCGAGTTGAGGGAGTTGTTCCCGAGATAACCGATCTCCGTCCACAGGCCGAGCCAATCCGTAATCGGTCCGGTATAGAACATCGCGAACCGGGCCAACGGCGTGGACGTCACGTCGCTCTTGACGCCGTTCGACTTCGACTGCTGGGCGAATTCGGAAATCAGGCGCCCGGCGAAGAAGTCGGTCCAGTTGAGCGAAAGGTACTGGCCGCCATACTGCGTTTCTCCGTCGATCGTCTGCCCATCCGAACGCAGCTTTTCCCGAATGATCGGGCGGGTGTAGCCCCGCATCGCGAAGATGCGGCCCGTACGGGTGAAGTTGGGAACGCTGTCGGTACCGATGTGGCATGAATTGCAGACCATGCCCGTCTGCCGAGCAAAGCTCGGCATTGCCTGGGACTCGGTCGCGAGGAACGGCAACGCGAACGTCAGCGCCGCCGCAGCGATCCTTATTGCGCTCCTTGTAAGCCACTTCATGGTTCTTCTCCCCCTGGTTCCAATTGATTGGTGCAATGAAAGCCGTTCACTTCTGCAGGTCGTTTTGCAGGAAGTTGACCAGGCCGTCCACGTCGAAGACCGCCTCGGCGCCGAATGCGGGCATGTTCGGATACGACTCGTGGTAGAGCCTTTGCTCGCCCGTACGACCCATGCGGATCACCGAGATGATCGCGGCTGCCGGTGCCCTCTGCACGAAGGGATTTCCCTTCAGGGCCGGCCCCGTGCGCGGCCAGTCATGGTCGGTTCCCTCGCCGTTCTCGCCATGACACGTGGAGCAGCGCAGTTTGTACAGGTTGCGAAAGTTCTGATGCTCTCCCGCCACCGGAGCAGTCTTGTAACGCGGCTCGTCCGCCATGACCCAGGCAGAACTGGCCGTCGCAGCGATGAACATTCCCAATGCCATCAATCCTGGTTTCGCCTTCACGTCGTCCCTCCTCGTTTTAAGGTACCCAATACCAAGGGCTCGCAAGCGCCCGCCTGCACCGCCGAGAACATTTCCCTCGCAGTTCGGTTCGTCTTCATCTTCCGGCAATCAACGAGATCTCCACCAGCGCGCCGCGCGGCAAGTGGGACACCTCCACCACCGTGCGCGCCGGTGGAGTGCCCTTGAAATAGCCGTGATAGGCGCCGTCCATGGCAGTGAACTGGCTGATGTTCGCAAGGAACACCGTGGTGGAGACCACGTTCGCCATCGTCAAGCGGTTGCTTTCGAGGATGGCGCGAATGTTCTCCAGCACCTGCCGCGTTTGCGCCTCGATATCCTGGTCGCCATTGAAGGCACCGGTGCGCGGATCGACGGCGATCTGCCCGGAGACGAACAGCAGGTCGCCGTAGCGAGTGGCCTGGGTATAACGGTTGAAGAGATCGGTCGAGGGGAGATCGCTTCTCGGAGCGCTCGATGGCGCCGCCGGAGACGCCTGCGCCAGGATTGGTTTCGGTGCCACGCGCTCGGGGGCCGGAGCGACGCGCTCGGGGGGAGGAGCGACGCGCTCGGGGGCCGGAGCGACTGCTACCGGTGCCGCCTCACGGACGGGCGTGGGCGCGGCGGGCGCGTACGCCACAACGGCCTCGGGCGTCACGCGCTTGCTGACAACTCCGGCCTTGGTTTCGATCTGCGACGGCGGGTCGCCGGGACCCTGCTTATAGAAGAGCGTCCGCCCGCCGACCGTATCGTCCATGCCGGAACAGCCCGTCACCACCACGGAAACTGCCGCGCACGCCAGCACAATAATTCGGCATCGGGATAATTCCGATCGCAAGACGATCCCCTCCAATAATTCTTCTTATTTCCCATCTTCTTTCGCTCGCCGGCCATTCCAACACGGCGCGACTTCGCGACTTGGGATTACATGCGACGCAACCTAACAGCTAAATTCACAGAAAACAATAGCGTTTCATATTCTGATACGCAATGTGTCTCAACAATGCAACAAAGCCGCCTTGGCGCACGCGAAAATCGTGAGCACAACGATCTATATATCTATACCGGCATCCCCGGCGCACGCACGCCGGCGATGCGCATGAGCTTCGCGGGGCCGAGCTCTCCGACGGACTTGATGCCGAGTTGCGCCATGCCGCGATAGAGCTCGCCCTGAAGAATCGAATAGGCGTGCTGCACGCCTTCGACGCCGGCGATCGATGCGGCGTAGTTGAACGGCCGCCCGACGAAGACGAACGAGGCGCCGAGCGCGAGCGCCTTCATGACGTCGGTGCCACGGCGGATGCCGCTATCCATCATCACCGGGATTGCGCCCGCGGCAGCGACGATCGAAGGCAGCACGCGCAAGGGCGACACGGTGTGGTCGAGCTGGCGTCCGCCGTGATTGGAGACGATCACGCCGTCGATGCCGCTTTCGCGGGCGATGCGCGCATCCTCCGGGCTCATCACGCCCTTCACCACGAGGCGCCCCTGCCAGCGCTTGCGGATGAGCGCGAGGTGCGTCCAATCGAGATGGTCCTTCTTCGAGAAATCGCGCTCCACGTCCCGCGCGAGGATCGGCGCGCCGCGCGTGGCGAAGGAATTCTCGAAGTGGGGCATGCCATGGTTCCAGATGGTGCGCAGCGCGTTGCCGAAGAGCCACCGCGGATGGGTGATGCCGTCCCACGCGAGGCGCAGGCTGGGCCGAAGCGGCGTCGAGAAGCCCGCGCGGATGTTGTTCTCGCGATTGGAGAGCACCGCGACGTCGACGGTGACGACGAGCGTCTTGAATCCCGCCGTTGCGGCGCGATCGATGAGGCCGAGGATCTTCGCCTCGTCGCCCGGCAGGTACGCCTGGAACCACGTCTCGGGGCATTGCGTGCGCACCTCCTCGAGGCGGATCAGCGACGAGCCGCTCATGATCATCGGAATGTTCGATCGCCTCGCGCCCTCGGCCTGCACGAGATCGCCGCGATACGCCGAGAGCGCGCTGATGCCCATCGGCGCGATGCCGAAAGGCACCGAATATTCGCGGCCGAAGAGCGTGGTCGCCGTGGCGCGCTTCGAGACGTCGATCAGGACGCGCGGAACGAAGCCGAGCTCGTCGAACGCGGCGCGGTTATCGCGCAATGCCGCGTTGTCCTCGACGCCGCCCGACACATAGGCGAAGACCGGCCGCGGCAGGTGGCGGCGCGCGGCGCGCTCGAAATCGTCCAGCGAAAGAATGCTGCGTAGGCGACGGGACAATGGCGCGGCTTGGGTATCGGGAACGGGAACTTTACTATAGCGGCATGGAATCGCCCCACTCGCTCGCCCGCCACCTCGCCGCCGAGGCCTGCAACAACGCCTGGGCGAATCACCGGCTGCTCAAGGCATGCTGCCCGCTCACGCAGGAGGAATTCGTCGCGCCCCGCACCAGCTTCTTCCCGTCGATCAAGGCGACGTTGAACCACATCCTCACGGTGGACTGGTACTACGTGGAGATTCTCGAGCGCAGCCTCGCGGGGTTGCCGCCCCACGAGAATGCCGCGCGGCACTTCGAGCCCGAGGAGCCCTTCGAGACCTGCGCCGACATCTCGCGCGAGCAGCATGCGGTAGACCGCCGCCTCGTCGCGCTCTGCAACGGGATCGGCGATCGCGAGCTCGACGCGGCGATCCTCTTGCCGCGCCGCCAGGGCATCCAGCGCGACAGCCTGCGTCGCATCCTCGCGCACCTCTTCCAGCACGACATCCACCACCGCGGCCAGGTCCACGCCATGCTCGCGGGCACGCGCATCAAGCCGCCGCAGCTCGACGAGTTCTACTGCGCGGGCGAGGCGCACCTGCGCGCCGCGGACTTCGCCGAGCTGGGGTTCTCCGAAGACGAGATCTGGAAATCCGTACCTGACACGAATTTTTAGAAGAGCGCGGGCACGAGGAAGGCCAGCGTGCGGCCGTGGGAGAGCGCGGAGGACGGCGCGTGATATGCGGAGCGGTCCCAGCAATTGAAACCGTGGCCGGCGTCGGGATAGATCCAGAACTCGGCCTTCTTTCCCGCGAACGCGGCCTTCACCTTCTCCACGGCCTCCATCGGGATCGCCGTGTCCTTCGCGCCGTAGTGGAATTGCATCGGGCAGGAGATCGACGCGACGCGATCGAGATGGTCCTGGATTCCGCCGCCATAGAAGCTCGAGGCCGCGTCCACGCCCGCCGTGGCGGCCGCGAAATAGGCGAGGCGCCCGCCCATGCAGTATCCGAGCGCGCCCACCTTGCCCACCGTCTCCGGGCGCGCGCGCAGCGCCGCGACCGTGGTCTTGATGTCCTCGGCGAGGAGCTTCGGATCGGCGCCCTTCATGAGCACGAGCGCGCGCTCGCGATCCGCGCCCTCGTATCCCAGCTCGACCCGCGGCGCATCGCGCCAGAAAAGATCCGGCGCAAGCACGACGAAGCCGTCGAGCGCGTACTGGTCGGCGACCGCGCGGATGTGGCGGTTCACGCCGAAGATTTCCTGGAAGACCACGAGACCAGGCCCCTTCCCGGCGGGAGGAAGCGAGAGGTACGCGCCGTACTTGCCGCCGCTCTTCGCGGCGACGTCGATCCATTGGGAGCTCATGGCGATCCTAGTCGAGGGGTGTGGAAAGGAATTCCGGAAGCGCTTCGGCGCGCTTCGAATAGGCGACGAGCGCGGGATATTTCGCCGCGGGAATTTCCGCCGCGTTGTAGTACTGGCCGAAACGCCACGCGATCGCGGTCATTACGTCGGCCGCGGTGAGGCGATCGCCCTGCAGCCACGGCCGCGCGCCCGCCATCATGGCCTCGAGCTCCGTGAAAGCGGTGTTCGCCTGGCCGATGACGCGGTCGAGCCACGCCTGGTGGAGCTTCTCCTTCGGCCGCTGCTCCTTCTCGTAGACGATCGACACGCACTTGTCCGCCGCAGCGAGGGCGAAGCCGATGACGTGCAGGGCCCGGCGCCGCGCGTCGAGCCTCGCGGGCAGCAGCCGCCGCTCCTCGGGCAGCGTCGCCTCGACGTAATCGAGGATGAGCGTCGAATCCATGATCACCGTGCCGTCGCTGCAAACGAGCGTCGGCGCCTTCACGACTGGATTCACCTTGCGGAACTCGTCGAAGTTGCGGAACACCGACAGCGGCCGGTGCTCGAACGCGACGTCCATGAGCTTCAGGGAAACAGCGCAGCGCCGCACGTAGGGAGAGTCGAGCATGCCGATGAGGACCATTGCGGGCAGTGTAAAATAAAAATCATGCGCAAGGTCGACATCTTCAACCACGTGATGCCGCTCAAGTTCTTCGAGCGCATCGGCGACTACAAGGACATCGGCAAACGCATGCGCGAAGTGCCGATGCTCTACGACCTCGACGAGCGCTTCCGCGTGATGGACCGCTTCGACGACTACTGCCAGGTGCTTTCGGCGGGCATGCCGCCCATCGAGGCCCTCGCCGGCCCGAAGGAAAGCCCCGAGCTCGCGCGCGTGTGCAACGACGGCCTGGCGGAACTCTGCGCGAAGCATCCGCGGCGTTTTCCCACCTTCATCGCGTCGCTGGCGCTGAACAATCCCGACTCGTGCCTCGAGGAGATCGAGCGCAGCGTGAAGGAGCTCGGCGCGCGCGGCGTGCAAGTCTTCTCGAACGTCGACGGCAAGCCCCTCGACCTTCCGGAGTTCGCGCCGATCTTCGACGCGATGGCGCGCCACGACCTGCCCATCTTCCTGCACCCCGCGCGCGGCGCCAACTTCCCCGACTACCTCACCGAGAAGAAATCGCAGTACGAAATGTGGTGGGCGTTCGGCTGGCCCTACGAGACGAGCGTGGCGATGGCGCGCATCGTCTTCGCGGGCATCTTCGACAAGCACCCCGCGATCAAGATCGTCACCCATCACTACGGCGCGATGATTCCCTACTTCGAGGGCCGCATCGGCCCGGGCCTCGACCAGCTCGGCGCGCGCACCTCGGGATTCGACGCGGGCGCGATCAAGATCAAGAAGCGCCCTTTCGACTACTTCAAGATGTTCTACGCGGACACGGCGGTGTTCGGCTCGAAGGCGGCGACCGAGTGCGGAATGGCGTTCTTCGGCGCCGACAAGACCGTGTTCGCCTCCGACGCGCCCTTCGACCCGGAGAAAGGCCCGATGTACATCCGCGAGACGATCAAGGTGATCGAGTCGCTGGAGCTATCGGAAGCCGACCGAGCGAAGATCTTCCACGGGAACGCCGAGCGGCTGCTGCGGCTCGCGCCGGGGTCAGAGGATGAAGCTCACCGCGCCAAGGCCGCCTAGCTCCTCGGAGTCGAGGATCGCCTCGCGCAGCGCGATCCTCATCGATCCATCCACGATCCGCAGCCGGTAGCGATAGCGCCCGACGAACTGGCTAACCCGCTCGCCGCGGCGGAAGCGGTGGACGGTGAAGTTGGCGTGAACCGTGAATTCAGAAGAATTGGTGTCAGGTACGAATTCCGAATGCGTACCTGGCACCAATTCCTCGATCCTCACGTTGGTGATCATTCGCCGCGTGCGCGAGTGCGGAAACTCTGCGTGCGCCTGGGGATCCTTCAGGCGCGCGACGCGGCCGCGAAGGCGGTGGATGTCGTCGGCGATGAGGAAGAGCGCGCTCGCGGGATCGGAATCGGGCGCGTCGTTCGAGGGGATGCGATAGCGCGCATCGTCCGTCAGCAAGGCGAGCCAATCGTCGAGCTTCCACGCGTCGAGGAGCGCCGCCTCGCGATAGAG